>CAMDSS010000081.1 GCA_945907085.1 Cyanobium sp. NIES-981
CAGGAAGTAGCCCGTCATCATCGCTGAGGCCAAAAGACCGCCGAGGTGTTCACGGTTGGTCTGGATTTTGACTTCAAATTGTTCGCCGGGAAGCATGCCGAGTAGGCCCTGCACGTTGTGGCGAATGATGTCTTGGATATCACCGCTGGCAGAGCGGGCAACCCGCTGCAACACATCCGGAGACTGCTCCTGGAGGTACTGGATCAGGGAATTGCTGCTGATCGCCTCGTTGTCGGTCGTCAGGAACTCCGGGTTGAACATCTCCGGTGTGCTCTGCGTCACGATCTGCACTCTACCCCAGCTCTGATGACTTGAGAGGTGGTGCTGTCGGGGCGGACAACCGTATCCAGCCCAGGCGCTGCAGGGGCCAATAGCGGACAACAGCCGTGCCAATCAGGTCGGCGCTGGGCAGGGGTCCCCAGAGGTGGGAATCCAGGCTGGCATTGCGGTTGTCCCCCATCACGAGCAGGTGCTCAGGGGGCACCGTGATGGGGGCCATCGCGTAATCCATGGCCTCGGCTGCCCAATCGGCTTCGGCCGGAGCCCCATTGCGCCAGAGCTTGCCGTCTTTGACTTCCAGGGTGTCCCCAGGGCGGCCCACCACCCGCTTGATCAGGGCCGCCTTGGGGTCGTAGCCGGCCTGAACCAGCACCTCTGGGGATCGAAACACGACCACCGTGCCGATCTCCAAAGGGAGCTTCAACTTGGGCCGCAACTTCTCCACCAGGATTCGGTCCTGCAATTGCAGGGTGGGCAGCATCGAGCCCGACGGGATCCAGCGGGGCTCGATCACCCCCCACCGCAGCAGCAGGGCCACCGCCACCCAGGCCACCAGCGGCAACACCTGGCGGCGCAGGGTGGTGACGAAAGGGGCCTTGGGCGGTGCTTCGCTCGTCAAGGGGAAGGGAGAAGATGGTGGCCCCATCCTGCTGGGCTCCGGTTTGGAGTTGCCCCAACCCTTGGATCCAGGTCACAGCCCTGAGCCGCCCCAACAAGGGCAGCCCAGCCAAGAGGCGCGCAATCTTGAGGCCAGCCTTGGGCTGCTGCGGGCCTTGGTGGCTGGGGGATTGGGGCAAATCGTGCTGTGTCCTGGCAGTCGCTCCGGCCCCTTAGCGGTGGCTGCGGCCCTTTTGGAGGGGCCATCGCTGCAGTTGGTGACAGCCCTCGACGAGCGATCGGCGGCGTTTTTCGCCCTGGGTTGGGGGCGAGCCTCCGGCCAGCCCGCGGCCGTGATCACCACCTCCGGTACGGCCGTGGCCAACCTGCTGCCTGCGGTGGTGGAGGCCGATTTTGGCGGGATACCGCTGTTGTTGATCACGGCGGATCGCCCAGCCCAGCTCAAGGGCTGTGGCGCCAACCAAACGGTCAACCAGGAAGCATTTTTGGCGGCCAATGTGCGCTGGCTTGCCCAGGTGCCTGCCGATGGACGGGCCGAGGGCCTGGCCGGCTTGGCTCCCGATGCTGCTTTCGCCTTGGCAGGCCAAGCCCTGGGGGCCTGCCGGGGCAGCGCCGATCACCCGCCGGGGCCTGTCCATCTCAATGTGGCTTTGGCGGAGCCTTTGCACGCCGATGGCCAGGTCCTGCTGGCGGCGGCAGGGGCGTTGCAGCCGGTTCTGCTTGGCGCTTCTGGCAAGTCCAAGCCAGCTAGTGCAGCCCTTTCTGTCGTTGAGCCGGTGGGTTTGCTGGGCCTGGATCCCGATCGGCCTGGGGTGGTGGTGGCTGGCCCCTGGCGCGGCCTGCCCCAGCATTGGGACGGCCATGTGGCGGCGCTGCGGCGTTGGTTGGAGCGCAGTGGCTGGGTGCTCCTGGCGGATTCCCTGAGCGGCCTGCGGGGGCAGGAGGGATTTGAGCAGGTGGCGGCCTACGACCTTTTCTTGGACCGCCCCCGGCCGAGCCTTGATGGCGCCCAGGTGTTGCGCCTGGGGCCCTTGCCGGCGAGTCGCCGGTTGCAGCGCTGGCTTGAGCGCTGCCACGGCCATCAAGTGCTGGTGAGTGAGGGTGATCCCCGGGGCTTGGATCCCCTGGGCCGGGTCTGCCAGCAGGTGCCCATGGGCTTGGAGGCCTGGGTGCAGCAGCTGCCCGAAGCCCTTTGGCGCCAACCGCCTGCCCAGGCGTCGCTCACCTACAGCGGTTTGTGGAGCCAGTTGGAAGCCCAGGGCCAACAGCTGTTGGAGCGGGAGTTGGGGCCTGGATTCAGCGAACCGGCCCTGGCCCGCCAGCTCAGCCGGCTGCTTCCCGCTGGGGTGGCGGTGGTGCTGGCCAACAGCAGCCCCGTGCGCGATTGGGAGACGTTCGCCGGTGCCGCGGGCCCGCCCAGGCCTGTGGTTGCCTTCCGGGGCGCTTCCGGTATTGATGGAACCCTTTCCCTGGCCTGTGGGGTGGCGGAGGCGTTGGGTCAGGCCGTGTTGATCACGGGCGATTTGGCCCTACTGCACGACAGCCATGGCTGGCTTTGGCGCCAGCAACTCAAGGGCCGCCTCACGGTGGTGCTGCTCAACAACAACGGCGGTGGCATTTTTGAGCAGTTGCCGATTCGGATCGAGCCAGCCCACGTGATGGATTTTGAGCGGCTGTTTGCCATGCCCCAGGCCGTGGATGCCATCGCCTTGGCGGCGGCCTTTGGGGTGCCAGGCCGCAGGCCCCAGCAGGTAGCCGATTTGGAATCCGATTTGGCCTGGGCCCTGCAGCAGCCGCTGGCCCTGATCGAGCTGATCACCGACCGACGCCTGGATGCCAGCCGCCGCCATGAACTGCGCAGAATGGGCCACGCGTTTGGTTCTCCGGCATGACTGCCCCCCTTCCCCAGTGGCAGCCGGCCGGGTCCTACGAGGACATCCTTTTTGAGCTGAGCGGGGATGGCCTCGCCCGAATCACCATTAACCGGCCCCACAAGCGCAACGCCTTTCGGCCGCGCACGGTGCAAGAACTGTGTGATGCCTTCAGCCGGGTGAGGGACAACCCCGCAGTTGGGGTTGTGCTGTTCACCGGAGCCGGCCCCGCAGCGGATGGGGGCTGGGCCTTCTGTGCCGGTGGCGACCAGAGCGTGCGCGGGGAGGGCGGCTATGTGGATGAGGCGGGTTTGCCGCGGCTCAATGTGCTGGATTTGCAGCGCTTGATTCGTAGCCTCCCCAAGGTGGTGATTGCCCTGGTGGCGGGCTATGCGATTGGGGGAGGCCAGGTGTTGCACCTGCTCTGCGACCTCAGCCTGGCTGCCGAGAATGCGGTTTTCGGTCAGACCGGCCCCCGGGTTGGCAGCTTCGATGGCGGTTTTGGGGCCAGCTATCTGGCGCGGCTGGTGGGCCAACGCAAGGCCAGGGAGATTTGGTTTCTGTGCCGTCAGTACGGAGCCCAAGAGGCCCTGGCCATGGGCCTGGTGAATGGGGTGGTGACCCTCGAGGAGCTGGAGGCTGAAGGGGTTCGCTGGGGGCGGGAGGTGCTGCAGCACAGCCCCACAGCGATCCGCTGCCTCAAGGCAGCCTTCAATGCGGAAACCGATGGCATGGCCGGCATCCAGGAGCTGGCGGGTCAAGCCACCCATCTTTTCTATCGAACTAGCGAGGGCCAGGAAGGCCGGGATGCCTTTCTGGAGAAACGATCCCCCGATTTCTCCGACTCCCCCTGGCTGCCTTGAAGGCCTGGTTGGGGGCTGGGATCGCCATCTCCCAGCTCGCCTCACCTGCCATGGCCTGGCTACCAGCAGCTGAACAGGCCGCCCAGGCCGAGGCTGCCCAGGCCCAACAATCCCAGCGGGTGTTGGTGCTGGATCGCCGCCGCCGCCAATTGGTGGTTTTGGACGACGGGTTGGAAGTGCGCCGTTTCTCCGTGGGGGTGGGCAAGCCGGGCTGGGAAACCCCCGTGGGGAACTTTCAAGTGATTGAACTGGTGGTGGATCCGATCTGGGTGCATCCCGCTACGGGTAAGGAGATTCCTCCCGGGGGCGATAACCCGTTGGGAAGTCGCTGGATCGGTTTCTATCGCGATTGCAAGGCCCGAAAGGGTTTTAACGGCAACGCCAACCTGACAACCCACGGCTGTGTCACCGCTGGCTTCCATGGCACCCCCAACCGGGCCAGCGTGGGCCGGGCGGTGTCCCATGGCTGCGTGCGGCTCCTGGATGAGCAGGCCCAAGACCTGTTCGCCCTCGTCCAACTGGGGACCCCTGTGACCGTGCTGCCCTAGGGGTGAGCCGTTCGAACCAACGCCCTTAGAGTTGGGCCCTCCACTGGGGGTTTAGGCATGCGCATCTTGTTTGCGGCTGCGGAATGCGCACCGATGATTAAGGTGGGTGGCATGGGAGATGTGGTGGGCTCCCTCCCCCCTGCCCTGGCGGCCCTAGGCCACGACGTGCGAATCATCCTGCCGGGCTACGGCAAGTTGTGGTCGAGGTTGCAGGTGGGCGCGGAGCCGATTTGGCGCGGCCACACCATGGGCAACGACTTTGCCGTGTTCGAAAGTCGCCACCCGACCAACGGCTTGCCGATTTATTTGGTGGGCCATCCGGTTTTTGATCCCGAGCGGATCTATGGCGGCGAGGACGAGGACTGGCGCTTCACGTTTTTTGCCAGCGCCACCGCCGAGTTTTGCTGGCACCACTGGAAGCCCCAGGTGCTCCATTGCCACGATTGGCACACTGGCATGTTGCCCGTGTGGATGCACCAGGACGCGGACATCAGCACCGTGTTCACGATCCACAACCTCAAATACCAGGGCCCCTGGCGCTGGAAGCTCGATCGCATCACCTGGTGTCCCTGGTACATGCAGGGGGACCACACCATGGCGGCGGCCCTGCTCTATGCGGATCGGGTCAACGCGGTGTCACCGACCTACGCCAAGGAGATTCTGACCCCTGAGTACGGCGAGCACTTGGAGGGTCTGCTCAATTTTGTGAGCGGCAAATTGCGCGGCATCGTCAATGGCATTGATACGGCCGATTGGAACCCGGAGACCGATTCCAGTTTGCCGGCCCCGTTCAGCATCAAAAACCTGGCTCCCCGGGCGGCCAATAAACAAGCCCTCCAGGAGCGGTTTGGCCTCACGGTGAATCCCCGCACCTACCTGATGGGGATGGTCAGCCGGCTGGTGGATCAAAAGGGGGTGGATCTGTTGCTCCAGGTGGCGGATCGGGTGCTCGCCTACACCGACAGCCAATTTGTGGTGCTTGGTACGGGCGATCGGGCCCTGGAATCGGCCCTGTGGCAGATGGCCTGCCGCTATCCGGGCCGTTTTGCCGTCTTCCTCACCTACGACGACGCCCTCTCCCGGCTGCTCTATGCCGGCAGTGATGCCTTCTTGATGCCCAGTCGGTTTGAACCCTGCGGCATCAGCCAGATGTTGGCCATGCGCTACGGCTCAATTCCGGTGGTGCGGATGGTGGGGGGCCTGGTGGACACGGTGCCCCCCAACGACCCCATGGCGGGCACGGGCACGGGCTATGGCTTCGACCGTTTTGAGCCGGTCGACTTCTACACCGCGATCGTGCGCTCCTGGGAGGCCTACCGCAACCAGGCCAGTTGGCAGGAGCTCCAGCGCCGGGCCATGGCGGTGGATTTCAGTTGGGCCCGCTCTGCCTTGGAGTACGACGCCATGTACAGGGAGGTGCGCGGCGTGAAGGAGCCCACCCCCCAGGCGGCCGATGTGCAGCGGTTTTCCCAGGGCCAGGATGCCGATCCCAGCCGCATTGGCCTGGCATCGTTCCTCAAGCGCCGCTAGGCCAGGGGCGTGATCCCCACCGACCTGCCCCCGGATACCCGTCTCGAGGGGGCGCCCTTGCCGGTGCCCTACGAAAACCCCTGGGGTTTGCTGGCCCGAGATTGCCTGGCGGTGGCTGCCAGCCTCAGGCTTCGGGCCCGGGAGCTTTGGCGGCGGAACCGCCAAGGGGATCTGAGGCGGCCCAGTTTTTGGCCCAAGGATTTGGCGCCCCTGTTTTGGCCCCTTGCCCTTGCCCTGGCCTTAGGGCTGCTCACCTTCTTGGTGGTCGGGGGGGCAAAGCTGATCGCCCCAGGTCCTTCTGGTGTTGGTATCTCTACTGATGTTGGCGCACCTGATGGCGTTGCTCCAGCTGCCGAGGTGAGCCCGGCAACCCTTGAAAGCGCAACGCTTGAGAGCACAACCCTGGACCCCGAGCCCCTGGAGCCCGCACCCTTGGCGGTTGCGGCTGCTGAGCCCACCCCCCTGCAACGCCTGCCAGAGGAAAGCCCGGCTGCGGAAAGCCCAGGGCCCGATCCCCTCGAGGCTGCCATGGCCCAAGTCGATCCGGGCCACTGGATCAGGGCCATCGCTGCTGATCCGGAGCGGGGCACGCTTCAGTTGGTGCTGGCCGCCCCCTTCACCGCCCTTTCGGAAGCCCAGCAGCTTCAACAGGCCGAGAGCTGGCAAACCCAGGCCCAGGCCCTGGGGTTTGATCGCTTGGAACTTACGGATCGCCAGGGCCGTCCCATTGGCCGCCAGGCGCGGGTGGGTTCGGGCATGATCCTGCTCACCCCGCAGCACCTGTCGTGATGCCGCTCTTGTTGGGCCAACTGGAGCAGCTTTGGGGCGAGCCGGCCACGGGGCCCCTGGCTCCTGGGCAGGGTGCTCAAGAGCTCACGGCGATCAGCACCGACAGCCGGCACCTTGAAGTGGGCGGCCTGTTTGTGCCCTTGGTGGGCGAGCGCTTTGACGGCCACCGCTTCCTCGATCAGGCGATCGCTGCAGGTTCTGGGGCTGTGGTGGCGAGCCGGCTACGGCTGGCTGGGCCAGGGGCCGGGGATGGCTTGGTGGCGCTGGCACAGCAGCAGGGCTGCCCGCTCTGGTGGGTGGACGACACCCTGGCGGCCTACCAGCAACTGGGGGCGTTGGGGCGATCTGGGCTCCAGGTGCCGGTGATTGCGGTGACCGGCTCGGCCGGCAAAACCACAACCCGGGAGATGATCCGCGCGGCCCTGGATCCCCTGGGGCCCGTGCTGGCCACCAGCGGCAACGAAAACAACGACATCGGTGTACCGCTCACCTTGCTCAAGGCCGATGCCCAGCACCGGGCCGTGGTGGTGGAAATGGGCATGCGCGGCCTGGGCGAGATTGAACGCCTTAGCCATTGCGCCAAGCCCTCGGTGGCTGTGATCACCAATATCGGCACGGCCCACATCGGCCGCTTGGGCAGCCGCGAAGCGATTGCCACCGCCAAATGTGAAATCACCGCCGGTTTGGCGTCCGACGGCTTGGTGGTGATCCCGGCTGGTGACCCGCTACTGGATCAGGCCTTGGCTGCGGCCTGGCAAGGGCGGGTGATTCGGGTGGCCTTGGAGGGTGAGGGCTTTGAGGGGCAGGCCGATTGGGTGGGCCGGTTGGATCCAGCCAGCGGCACCTTGGCCATCCGCGGCGCCCAGGTGCCCGTGCCCCTGGAAGGCCAACACCATGGCCGCAATTTGCTTTTGGCCCTGGCGGTGGCCGAGGCCTGTGGCTTGGGGCCAGCCCGCTGGGGTCCCCTGGAATTGGATCTACCCGGTGGCCGCAGCCGGCGGCTCTTGATCGGCGGGGTCCAGGTTTTGGATGAGACCTACAACGCCTCGCCGGAAGCGGTCTTGGCGTCCCTCGATTTGCTGGCGGCCCAGCCCGGGCGCCGTTTTGCCGTGTTGGGCACGATGCTCGAATTGGGCGAGCAAAGCCTGGAGCTCCACCGCCAGGTGGCCCAGCGGGCTGCCGATCTCCAGCTCGATGGCCTGGTGATCGTCGATGGCGGTCAGGAGGGGAGGGTAATGGCGGGGGCTGCCCAAGGCCTGAAGCAGCTCGCCCTTGCCACCACCCCAGCGGAAGCAGCTGATTTGGTGCAGCCCTGGTTGTCTGCTGGCGATTTCCTGCTGTTGAAGGCCAGTCGCGGCGTGGCCTTGGAGCAACTCATCCCGCTGCTGCAAGGTTCGCTGGCCGAGGGGCCCTGATCGGGGCCAGTCGTGACCCGTCATGATGGGGACGGAGCACCATTTCACGATGTTGTTGCCCGGGGGCAGTTTCTGTCTGCGGGCGAAGGCCCTAGGTGGTGGTTCACCCGGGGCCTTTCCTT
>CAMDSS010000082.1 GCA_945907085.1 Cyanobium sp. NIES-981
GCTAGCCCGAAAGCGGTCGATGTAGGCCTGCTGGGCGCTGAGTTCTTTCTGCTGGCGGTCGAACGCTGCCTGGGTGGCTTCGCGCTCGAGCACTTTTTGCTCCAGGTGTTGGCTGTAGTTGCCGAGATAGCTCCTGGAGATGCCGCGCTCGGTCTCGACGATTTGATTGCAGATGCGATCCAGGAAGGTGCGGTCGTGGCTGATCACCACGAGGGCTGCGGTTTGCTCCACCAAATAGCCCTCGAGCCATTGGATTGTTTCCACATCCAGATGGTTTGTCGGCTCGTCAAGCAGGAGGAGGTCGGGATCCTGGAGAAGGATTTTCCCGAGGGCAATGCGCATCTGCCAGCCCCCGGAGTAGTCGCCCACGGGTTGTTCGGCACCCTCAGGGGTGAAGCCAATCGTGGGGAGGAGCTTGTCGATGCGGGCTTGGAGTTCGTAGCCGTGCAGGGCTTCAAATCGGCTGTGCAGGCGGCCCAGTTCGTGGATGAGTTCATCGAGGTGCTCGGGATCGGCCGCGGCTTTCTCGCTGCCCATCTCGTCTTCGACCCGGCGTTGGCGGGTGAGCACCTCGGCCGCTTCGCCAAAGGCCTGAAACAACTCCTCGCGCACCGTGCGGTTGAGGTCAACGTCGAACTCCTGCTGCAGGTAGGCGATGCGGGGGTCGCCCTGGCGCACCACCAGGCCGCTGGTGGGGTCCTCCATCCCGGCGATGATTTTCATCTGGGTGGATTTGCCGGCCCCGTTGACGCCGACCAGGCCAATCCGGTCTCCGGGCTTGACTTCCCAGGTGACATCCCGCAGCACCTCACCGGTGGGATAAATCTTGCCGATGCGTTCGAGTCGGAGCACGGGGCCTGGCGGGAGCCGCCCCATCATCCCTGTTGAGGTTCAATCCCAGCACGTGGGGCAGACTCGAGATTGACTGCCCACTAGCCCTAATCCTTTCCCCCCGCCGATCCCAACGATGATCAAGCGCCTCGAACAGGTGGCGGCCCTTGTGGTGACCGCGGGCCTGGCGATCGTCAGTTATTGGCTGTTTTTCAGTTGGGCCCAGGGGGGCAGCCTCGGCAAGCCACCCCAGCGCTCCCGCCTGTCACAGGCCCCCGCGGGCCTTAAGCAGCCATTGCTTGCTCGCGCTGTCGTCGAGGGTGGCGATGTGGGCTTTCACCTCGGCGCTGGTCACGGGCAGGTTCTCCCTGGCGCCAATCGCCACGATGCGCTCTAGGGCTCCACTGGGGTCCTGGAGCGCCTGGCGGAACAGCTCCTGGGTGAGATCGCCATTGCTGCTGATCAGGGCATAGAGGGCTGCGGCATGGCCACTGGTGCTTTCAGTGGAGTTTCCAGTGGCGCTTTCAGGGGTGCTCGACATCGCTAGGGGCCAGGGCACCTCAACCTATGAACCCTGGCCCCAAATGGCATCGAGACGTTGCGGCTTGTTGCCGATGGCTCGCGGGGCCGAGGTCTTCAGGCTGGCTGGTTTTTAGGCGGCCTGCGGGACATCGGTTTCTGGGGTCCCCCAGGCGGAGGCGTCTTCCATGCTGCGGGCATCGAGGCAGAGCACCTTGCGGAGCTCGGCGTAGTTGTTGGCCTGGGCCAGGCGCCCCTCCTGTTGGGCGCCGTATTCGGCGCGCTGCAACACGTGGTGCAGGTGGGTCAGCAGGTAGGTGCTGATCACCGCAGACACCAACACATCACTGCGCTCAGGGGTGGGCTGCCTACGGCTGGTTTTCGCCCGGGAGGGCTTGCTGGATGTCTGGGAAATGGTGCGGGGCATGGGACAGCCTCCGAAGGACACGTGCAAGAGGGACACGTGCCAGCAGCATAGTCGTGGATACTATCCATGGGGATCTCTGTACACTTCCGGGTATCCGTCAGGTTTGGCTCCGCGTGGCGACCCGGCAAACCTCCTCCAGTGGCCGCCCAAAGTCGCCCAGGGTGCAGGTGGTGTTGCCAGAGGAGTTGTGCCGGCGGTTGGCTGCTTTGGCCGACGATGAATCCCGCACGGTCAGCAACATGGCCAAGGTGCTGATTCAGCAGGGGGTTGAGCGTCTTGAGGCCCAGCGGGCTGGCCAGCCACCGATCGCTTCAGCGGATCGGTTTCGCCAGGTGCTCGAGCAACAGGAGCAGCAGCGGCCCCAACGGTTGCGGGGCGCCCCTCGCCGGCTCAGGTTGCAGCGGCCCTAGGCGGGGTTGACGCAAACGCCCAGAACCGCTGGCCGGGAGGCCCCTGTGACCGAGGGGAGATTGCCGGGATGCCCCAGGGCATGCCACCACGCCAGTAGGGCAAAGGCCAGGGCTTCACGGTCGCTGTCGCCGATACCCAGTTCCGCTAGGGGGCGCACCCGGGTGCCGCGGCAGCGGCGTTGGAGTTCCTCCATCAGCAGGCCATTGCGGCAGCCTCCGCCCGCCACCAGGAGCTCTTGGACCGGGGGCCCCTTGGCGAGATCCTGGCCAATCACGGCGGCGGAGAAGGCCGTGAGGGTGGCCAGGGCGTTGGCTGGATTGAGCTTCTGACTGGATTGTTGATTGGGTTCTTGGGCCCGGGTTTGCATCGCTGCCAGGCGTTGGGCCAGGTCCAAGCGGCCAAACAATTCCCTGCCGGTTGATTTGGGTGGGGCCTGCTGGAAATAGGGCTCCTGCAGCCAGCTTTGGATCAGGTCTTCGTCGGGCTGGCCCTGGCGCGCCCAGGTTCCATTGGCATCAAAGCTGACTGCCCCGCCGCTGAACTGGTGGGCAGCCAGATCCAGCAAGGTGTTGGCGGGCCCGCAATCCCAGCCCAAAACGGGTGCTTTGGCCTCGGGTCCCCTGGCGGGAGGCAGCAGGGTGAGGTTGGCGATGCCCCCCAGATTCACCAGGGCCCGCCAACCACCGATTGGGGGCAATAGGGCGGCATCGGTCGCCGGCACCAATGGGGCCCCTTGGCCGCCCAGGGCCAGGTCGGCGGCGCGGAAATCAAACACCACGGGCGTTTTTAACCGCTGGGCCAGGGCGGGAGCCCGCAGCAGTTGCCAGCTAGCCCCCTGGCGCTCGGCGGTGGGCGGCCGGTGCCACAGGGTTTGGCCATGGCAGCCCACCAGCTGGGCCGCATGTTTGGGGTCACAGCGTTGGGCGGCGAGCACGTGGACCTCGGTGAGGGCCTCAGCGAGCTCCAAAACATCCGAGGCCCTGAGCTGTTGGCCCTGGCCGGCCGCCACCAGGGCTTCCCGCAGTTGGGGCGGATACGGCAGGGCTGAGCGCTCCAAAATGCGCCAGCTGGGCCGGCTGGGCCTGCCCGAAAAGCCCGCCAGAACGGCATCAACGCCATCGGCGCTGGTGCCGCTCATGAGCCCCAAAACCCGCATCCGTGGTTTCGCTGCCCCCCCTATTTGTTGGGCTGGGGGGTCATGCGCAGGTAGGGCTTGACCTCGGTGACGCCCTTGGGGAATTTGGCGCGGGCGTCTTCTGTGGAGATCGAGGGCACGACCACACAGTCTTGACCGTCCTTCCAGTTCACCGGGGTGGCCACTTGGTGGTGGTCGGTGAGTTGCAGGGAGTCAATCACCCGCAGGATTTCATCGAAGTTGCGCCCCGTGCTGGCGGGGTAGGTGATCTGGAGCCGCAGTTTCTTGTTGGGATCGATGATGAAAACCGAGCGCACGGTCAGGTTGTTGAGCGAGTTGGGGTGAACCATCCCGTAGAGATCGCTCACCGTCTTGTCGGCGTCGGCCAGGATCGGGTAATCGACCGTGGTGCATTGGGTTTCGTTGATGTCGCCAATCCAGCCCTTGTGGCTTTCGGCGGAATCCACGCTCAGGGCCAGGGTTTTGACATTGCGCTTCTCCCATTCGGGCCGCAGCCGTGAAACCTCGCCCAGTTCGGTGGTGCAGACGGGGGTGTAATCGGCGGGGTGGGAGAACAGCACAACCCAGCTGTCGGCACCGAAGTCGTAGAGATTGATCGGACCAAGTTGGGAGTCCTGGGTGAAATCAGGAACCGTGTCGCCGAGTTGAAGGACCATCGTCGTGGCTGGGGGGAGGAGATTGGCTGGGATCGATGGTGCCACAAATCTCCAGCCAGTGACGCAGTTCGGTTTTGAGATGCACCAGACCCAGGGCCTCGGTGGCAGAAACAAACAGGGCATCGGACTCCAAGGCCCGGGCCCGCTCCACTTCTCCCGTTGGGCAGCGGTCGATTTGGTTGGCGACCAGCCGCCTGGGGGCTTTAGAGGCGAGGGCATCGAGGATCTTGTGCACGGTGGTGCGCTGCTCGGGCCAGGCCGGATCGGAGAGATCCACCACAACCAACAGGCCATCGGCCTCCAGGGTTTCTTCCAAGGTGGAGCGAAACGCCTCCACCAGGGGTGGGGGCAGGTTGCGGATGAACCCCACGGTGTCGGTGAGCAGCAACGGCATGCTGCTGCCCCCCTGGGGATCGGCGATCTCTAGGCGTCGGGTGGTGGGATCAAGAGTTGCGAAAAGTTTGTTTTCAGCCAGTACGGCGTTGCTGCCCGTGGCCTTGGTGAGGGCATTCAGCAACGAACTCTTACCGGCATTGGTGTAGCCAACCAAGGCCAGCCGTTTCAGGCCTGAGCGGCCCTCCCGGAGGCGGGCCCGATGCTCACCCAGGGCTTTGACCTCTTTGTTGAGCCGTTCGATGCGCCGGGCAATGGCCCGCCGGTCTTTTTCCAGCTGGGTCTCACCGGGGCCCCGGGTGCCGATGCCACCGCCCTGGCGCGACAGGCTGAGGCCGCGCCCGCTGAGGCGGGGCAGGCGGTAGCGCATTTGGGCCAATTCCACCTGCAAGCGACCCGCGGAGCTGGCGGCTCTTTGGGCAAAGATGTCGAGGATCAGTTCACTCCTGTCGCTCACGGGGAGGTCGAGGAGCCGTTCCAAATTGCGGGCCTGAACGGGGGTGAGTTCCCGATCGGTCACCACCAAGGTGGCCCCAACCCGGCGGGCTTCCAAGGCGGCTTCGGCCACCTTGCCCTCCCCCCAGATGGTTTGGGGGGACACCTGGGTGCGGCGCTGCTCCACCACGCCGACGGGGATGCCCCCGGCGCTGCGCACCAGTCCTTCGAGTTCGCCGATCAACCGTTGGGCTGCGCCCCGATCGCCGGGGGTCAGGGCGAGGAGCAACACCCTGTCCTGGGCGGAGGCCACCAGGTCGGTGGCAGCAATTGCGGTAGGGCCCCTTTGGGGGATGGCCACGCTGGCTGGATTCGTGGCACAGAGATCGACCAAATCACCTTCGAGCTGCAGGGGCCAGGGCTGCTCAGCTGCGGTGCTGGGGCTGACCACCAGGGCAGGCCACTGGCCACCGGCAGCGGCTTGATCGCCATAGCGCAACCAAAGCTGGGGCGAGAGATCCAGGCCCACCACGCCCTCTTGCATGGTGGGCTCGAGGTGCTTGGCCCGGCCGCAACAGGTCACCAGGCGCAGGTCTGATCCCTGGCGGCGTTCAGGGCCGGGCAGCTTGTCCAGCACCCGACCCGATTGCTCCAGGGGCCCCACCCACAGCAGCCGGCAGAGACCGCGCCCATCAATCACCAGGGTGAGCGGCAGGCTTAGTTCCCGGCTTTCGCTGGCCAGCCGCTGCAGGCAGAGCCATTCGGCGAGGCCATCCTCGGGGTGGCGCCGATGGCAGAGCCGCTCGAGGCGGCGGCGCTGGGAGGGACGTAAACCTGCGGTTCGACCAGCCAGAACTCCTTGCTTCAAGGGCGTTTCACCAGCACGCAGGGGATGCCCGCTGCCTGGGCGGCCTGCTCATCGGCAGGGCTATCGCCCACATGCCACACCTGGTGGGCTTCCAGCTCGAGGGCTTGGAGGGCAAGCTGCAGGGGCTTGGGGTTGGGTTTGGCGGCGCCGGCCTGGCTGGAGATCACCACGGCATCAAGCCAGGGTTTCAGGCCTAGGCCCTCGAGTAAGTCGTGGAGCCGTTGGTCGAAATTGCTGACCACCGCCAATTTGAGGCCCCGGGCTTTCCAGTCCTCCAACTGGCTGGGCACGTCGGCAAACACCCGCCAGAGGTCGGTGCAGGCAAAGCGCTCAAACAGCTCGATGCGCAGCGCTTCGGGGGCTGGCCCAGCTCCTGCTTGGAGCAGGGTCTCATTGATGCGTTCACCCCACCAGTTGATTTCCGCCCCCTTGAGGGCAGGGCCTTCCAGGCCAGGAAAGGCCAAGGGGGGGGCTTGGCCGTAAATCGAGCCAAACACCCGATCGATGGCCGCGGGCTCCACGGTGAGTCCATGGCGTTGGGCCAGGGCTGCATAGGTGGTGCCCACCGAATCCTTGAGCCCGATCAAGGTGCCCATCGCATCGAGCAATAGGCCAGCCGGAGGGCTGGGGCGGGCTGTCATGACGACCACTTAAGGGCGGCACTACCAAGCCAGCCGGCAGCCACCTTGGCCTGGTGGGTTTTGCCGGGCATGCGGGAGAGGTAGGCCAGACGGCGGATTTGGAAGGCGGCAGGTCCGGCCAGGGTGAAGCCGCCCCCGGTGAGGGCCGCTTCGCCTTTGCCCAGGCTCATCATTTCGCCGAGGTCCTTGAAGTGGAAAGGCTCTAGGGGTTCGTTCGCCAGGGAGCGCAACAGATTGGCCGCCAGGCAGTCGGCCTGCTGAAAGGCCACTTGGGCGGTGGTTGGCACCGGATCGACGCCGTCCAGCTGGGCGATATCGCCGATGGCAAACAAGCGGGGATGGTCCAAAACCTGCAAATCCGCCTGGCAAGCCAGGCGTCCATTGGCCCCGGCGGCAGCCTTTGCCCCGGCGGGAGCCTTGGGTTCGATCGGCGGGGCCTCAAAGCGCAGGCCGGCCGTCCAGATGACCCCATTGGTGGTGAGCCGTTCGGGCCCTTGGGGGCCAAGGAGCTCGAGATGGTCACTGCCGACGGCAACCACCTCGGTATGGCAGCGCAGGCGGATGTCTTTGCGTTGCAGGGCCAGTTTGGCCTGCTCCCGGTTGAAGGACTTGGCGGCGGGCAACAGGTTGCTGCCGCGCTCGATGAGCTCCACCACGGCTGCCCCTTCCAGGCTGTCAGCCAATTTGCAAGCCAATTCCACGCCGCTGGCACCGGCGCCCACCACGGCAATCCGTTGCAGCGGCCGCCGGTGTTGGCGCAGCTGCCCAACCAACTGTTGGAGCTTCTCCACATCGGCCAAGGTGCGAAATCCCAGGCTGTGCTCCTCCACCCCGGGGATGCCAAAACTGTTGGTGGCGGCCCCTGTGGCGATCACCAATCGGCTGAAGTTCAGCTGGCGGCCTGATTGGGTTTCAACGGTGTTGGTGTTGCTGTTGATGCGGCTGACCCGGTCTTGCAACCAGGCCACCCCTTTGCCAGCCAGCAGGGCGTCGTAGCGGGGCGCAATTTCCCAGCTGCGCAGTTCCCCGCTGAAGAGTTCGTAGAGCAGGGGCAGGAAGAGGAAGCGTTCGTTGGGCTCGATCAGCAAGATCGGCGGATGCCCCTTGCGCGCGGCCAGGGCCAGGGCGGTGTAGAGCCCTCCAAAGCCCCCACCCACAATCACCACCGGTGCGGCTGTCATCGGTCTATCCGGCAACACACGTTGGGGTTGGGTGCGGTGGTTTGAACCCTAACCAGGGGCTAGGGCTGCGGGCGATGATGGGTCGATGGTGACCACCCCAGCCCCCACCTATCCCTGTGATCGAGCCGGTGCGCCGATTGATTTGGCGGCGGCCCGACATTTGCTTGAGCCCCTAACGCCCCAGGAACGGCTCGCGTGGGCCCAGCAGACCTTTGGGGAGGGGTTTGCCCTCACCACCAGTTTTGGCATTCAGGCGGCCGTGCTGTTGCACATGGTCAGTGCGTTGGCCAGGGTGAGTGGCCAGCCGGTGCAAGTGATTTGGGTGGATACGGGCTATCTCACCCCCGAGACCTACCGCTACGCCCAGCAGCTGTCCGAGTTGCTTGAGCTCAACGTGCACGTTGCCCAAGCGTCGATGGGGCCGGCCCGCATGGAGGCCCTCCATGGCCGGCTTTGGGAGACCGGCACGGCCGAAGCCCTTGACCTTTACTACCGAAT
>CAMDSS010000083.1 GCA_945907085.1 Cyanobium sp. NIES-981
CAAGAGAAGTTGGGCGTTCGACTCTTGATCCTGCAGGTGTAGGCCCAATCCTCCGTTCCCAAGACCCGATCCCAGAAGGTGAAATAAAGCCCAAGGTGCTTGTCCTGATGGTCGTGGTGAACAGAATGATGGGCAGGACCAATAATCCACCGTCCGAGCCAGTGATGGGGGAATCGAACTGGAAGCTGCTCCAAGCCGAGGTGATTAACCACAGCCCAAATTGTCATCGTTGTCAGCACGGCCAGAATAGTGCCCAGATGCAGCGGGATGAGCCACACAACACCAACAAGAAACATGGCATGGGCCAACGATTCCATGGGCTCAAAAGCGAATGAAGTCCAGGGAGAGGGCCTACGTGATCTGTGGTGCCCCTGATGGGTCCATCGATAAAATCCTGGGTGATGAAATAGGCGATGGGTGATGTAAAAGAAGCTATCCTGCAAAATTAGAACCAGGAAATAGCTGCCTCCTATATACCACCAGCCATAGGCACCAAGCTGATTATAGATACGGGTATAGCCAAGCAAGTGGAGTTCTATTGCTGCTGCCATTGCTATTGCAAAGATGGCTGCAGAAACAATCGACAACCGAACATCTTGGCAGACATCCTGATCCAGCAGGCTAAACCGGGCACAGACAAGCCACCAAGCCAAGCCCGCCACAACTAAATAACGGACAAGAATAATGATGAACAAGCAGAGTGCATAGAATGGAAAAGAATATACTCCCACGCCAAAGAAAAGATCCGGTACATTAATTTCAGCAAATTGCAAACAGATGCCCCTCGCAACTCAAGCAAACCCTAGGCAGACTGGACTAAAGCCACAGAAACCTCGCCTTAATGTGGAGCAGATTTACCCGTCCTAAGCGACCTGCTGGTTTTGATCTGCTGGAGCAGTTTGCATTCCAACGATCCTGCAGGGCCTTGACCTGAGCCGTATCTCCTGAGCGTTCAGCAACCTTCATACCCATTTGGGTCTGGCTGCAATTGGCCTGTCGTACCAACTCGACCCTTTGGGTTCTGAGGTCCTGGATCTAGCCAATCAACTGCTGGCGCTCCAGCGATCGTTGGGCGGAAAGAACCTGGTTGGCCTGCTCAGCATCCAATGCCCTCAGTTGGAGGGTGAAGATCGACTCTTGCTTGCGCAACTGATCGGCCTCGTCACTGCGCTCCTGCAGGGCCTTGGCTTGGAGAGCCTGCTGATCCATGGCACGCTGTTGTTGACCAATCAGGCCCCTTTGGTTGATCACCACAATGGAGCCAAAACCGATCACCGCAACGATCCCTCCTGTGATCCAAATTTGATTGTCACGACGCATGGTGATGAACCTCTTGTTCGGGGTTTGATTGCTTAATTGGGGACTGGCCAAAGCAGGAAGGGGGTACACGCGGAATCACTGCATCCCAGCCCAACGCTCCTAACTAGCCCACCAATCAGGAGGTTTTGTCGGCATTCCTGTTTGCCTTCTGCAGGTTTGCCGCGGTGTTCATGGCCGAACCCTGGACCTGCTTGGCAGCACCTTTGATCTTGTCTTCATTTTTGCCAGTCAAATCGCCAGCAGCAGACTGGAGCCGTCCATCCGCTGTCTTGGCCTTGGCATCGATCTTTTTGGTCATCAATACTGTCGGCAGGGGATAGGGAGAGCCAAGGCTGGTGCCGGGGCTGGAAAGCGCTAAAGCTGGCACTGGGCTCAGCAACGACGTCAGCAGAGTGACGACCGCCAACAGGGCAACGATCAGGCTTTTCATCGCGTTAGTGGCATGGGAACGGCACGGGGTGCCATTCCCATGCCTAAACAGAAGATCCAGCCCTGGGCAGCCAGGGGTGTGAATCTCCTCCACCTGTGATGCAGTTCAGGAGTGCTTGCTGTCGGAAAATTCAATGGCCCTGTGGTTGGCTCCGGTTTCGGGAGTTGTCGGCGGACTGGTGAGATCGAGGCGATCTCCCGTAGGGGCTGAGGCCGTGGCGTCGCCGGTGCGATCACCCTTGGGTTTTGAGGCGGGATTGACGGCCAGGTTGGTAGTGGCCATCAAACCTGGGTGATGTCTCACTGGCAGCGCAGCTGCCTGGACAGGGGCCTGCAGCCAAAGGGATAAAAGAACGCTGACGAAGGCCAGCAGGGATAAAACACGTTGAATCATGGTGACGGTGGCGAGTTGGATGAACAGGTGGAAACAGTCCTGGAGTCCCATGCCTCCTCCTGGTTCCGGTCTAGACATGGCTCAACGGCCTGAAGTGGTTGCGGTCATAGGTGGGATTACCGATTGCCTTGGCAACGAAAAGCGATCAATCTGAATCCATCAACCCGGAGGCGCCCCAATGGACGACACGCCACCTGAGCAGGCCCAATAGCAAGCTGACGAACGGTTCCTGCTCCAAAAGTCTCCACCGAACCGTGGGCTAGCCGTCTGACGCGACATTGAATCTGAGGTGACACCGAATCTGAAGTCACACTCATCGGGTGCGTCAAGTCAGTCGGCACTCCATTGCACCGCTCGCAAGGTGCCCCCGGAGCGCGTAGCCCCACACCTGGATCCCATGGCCCCAGGCACCACTGCCAGCAGCTTCGAACGGCCGGTTCCACCGCGGTGGGGCCGGTTTTTAGCTGACTCAGCACGAGGCAATAAAAAAGCCCCGCCAAAGGCAGGGCTAGGGTTGGATCACGTAAGGGCGTCTGTCCTCGTTTCGACTCCTTAGAGGCGATCCTTTATCTCCTCACCTTTGTATTAGAGCAGCCTTGACAAGAGAGGCAACCTCCGCCTGTACCAGTCGACCAGCTGACCCTGGGGTACCAGCTGCAGGAGCACCGGACCATGGGGCGGCCCGTCAAGGAGCAATGGTCCATGGCCGCATGGGCATTGCTCCATAGGAGCGTCTTTCAAGACATTGAGTGCCGTTGAAGCCATGGACATCAGGCAAAACTGCAGCAGTCAAAAATCGGTTTCAGGACCATATTTAAGGAGAGGAGCTATGGCATACCAAGTGAAATGAATTGCCCATCCAGCAATCCAGCCGCTCCATTTGCTCTGGCATCAATCCCATACCCATGCGGACCTGACCATAAACAAGCTCCAGTTTAAAGGTGAATGGCATGAGCTGAAAGGCAAGCTCAGGCAGAAATTCGCCGATCTCACTGATAACGACATGGACAACGCCGAGGGCCAAGAGGTGGAAATTCTTGGCCATCTACAGAAGAAACTCGGCAAGAGCCAGGACGAGATCGCCCAGCTCGTCAACACTCCCTAGGCATCAATCAATGCTTAACTACGCTATAATATTTTTTATCATTGCGATTGTCGCTGCCTTCCTTGGTTTCAGTGGAATCGCCGGATCTGCTGCGGGCATCGCCCAGATCTTGTTTTTCGTCTTTCTCGTTATTGCGGTGATCTCTTTCCTTACCGTAAGGCGCGGCGTGATGTGATCTGATGATCGAGCACCACTGGGTAAGCGGAATGGGTTGGTGCAGGCTTTCTGTCGCCAGACCTTTTTCCTACACGCATGCACTTGATCATCGCTCCTGGGATAATGGGGGCAACAACAGCTCTTGACCATGGGCAACGATCACAACGGAGAGAAGCTGAGCCAGCGCGAAATGGTTCGTGCCCATGCCTATCCGGTACTGGCAGCATTAAGCACCATCAGCCTGATCGTGATTGCAGCTTTGCAAATTCCAAGTGCCATCAGGAATAGCCGCTACAACGCCTGCGTCGATGAGCAAATCAATTTGCGCAGGTCCCCAAACCTGAAAACCCAGGAAGCACCTGGAAAGCTCATCTACCTCATGGCCGTAGGCCATTGCAATGGGAAATGAGGATCAAGGGGATCAGATAAAGATCGGCTCAAGACGAACAGCTGTAGTGGGAGACGCCGCCGGCGTTGAAGAATTCCCTGGGCTTCAAGCGGTCGTACTTCGCCTCCACCTCCTGGGATGGCTCGTCGTAGGGATGGCTGAACACCGCCTGTAGATCGTGGATCTGGCTGAAGTCACCCAGGGCAGCCTGCTCGTAGGCCGGTGCAATCAGCCATTCGCGCCAGGTGATTTTGGGGTTGGTGCGTTGCATCGCTGCGGATCTGCCGCTTGGGTCGCCACAGCTGGTGATGGGGTGGCACCAGCGCTGCAGCCATTGGCTCCATTGGCCATCGAGCTGCTCTGAACTGGCCAGGTAAAAGCTCTCCTTCAGGTTTGAAAGATGCTCTGGGATGCCAGCTGGCCTATCAGCGGGAAGGGCCGCTGGAATGGCAGAGAGCTTGCGGAAGAAGATGGTGTAATCGGCCTTAGAGAGGGCCATCAGCTGCAGCAGCTCGTTCACCAGGTCGTTCACCATGGCAGTGTCATAGCTGCCAAGGCCGAGCTTGCTGGCCCACATGGCCTCGAGCTCCTGCTGCATCACCCCTGCGAAGCCATCGCGGATCTGGTCGAGCCTGGAGCGGGCCTGGGGGTTGTCCTCGAGCAGTAGCCGAATGGCAGCCCAGAACATCTCGAAGTTGGCTTCCGCAGCCAGGGGTTGGTTGAGGAAGCAGAAATGCTCGCCGCCCCCGGTCCAGGGCTGAAATCTGGGGTCGAACAGTTCGCAGAAGCCGAAGGGCCCGTAGTCGAGGGTGAAGCCGCCTGCGGCGCAGTTGTCGCTGTTGAAATTGCCCTGACAGAAGCCAACGCGTATCCAATGGGCCACCAGGGCTGTGAGCCTTGCACGAAACAATCGGGCCAGCTCAACCACCTGGTCGCTGAACTCCAGAGCCGAATCAATCTCCGGCCGGTAGTTGCGCTCGATCAGGTGCTGAACAATCATCTGCAACTCGTTCAGGGCGCCGGGATGGGCCTGGCTGCGGGCGCGGCGGGCAAACAGTTCCAGTTGGCCGACCCGCAAAAAGGATGGGGCCACCCGGGTTGTGATCGCCGCAGGGTTGTCCACCAGGATGTCGGGATCGAACGACCTGGAATTCGCTGAGTACCAGGGCCTGCGGACGGTTTCCGCCCGCGACATCACCAGCGTGAGGGAGCGGGAGGTGGGAACCCCCAGGGCGTGCATGAACTCCTGGGCCAAAAACTCGCGCACGCTGGAGCGGAGCACGGCGCGGCCATCGGCGCCCCGGCAGTAGGGCGTGGGACCTCCGCCCTTGAGCTGCATCTCCCAGCGTTTGCCGTTGAAAAGGCCTTCGAAAATGGAAATGGCCCGGCCATCGCCATAGCCGTTCCCGGTTTTAAAGGGGCACTGCTGGATGTATTCGGTGCCGTAAATCGAAAGGGCATAACCGGTGGCCCACCCATACGGGCGCATCGGTTCGCGCGCCACGGTGATGTCACCGGAGAACAGGCGGAGGAAGTCCTCGTCGCGGGCTAGCCCATCGCCCAGGCCCAGGTCGCGGAAGAGGGTTGGGCTGTAAGCAACGAGCTCCGGCGCTGGAATTGGCGTGGGGGTCACCGGCACGTAATGCCCGGAAAACACCTGGCGGGGCCGGTGATCGCGGCCATCGGCGGTCGCCTGGGGATCCCCATGCAGGGAATCCAGCAGCGAATAGTCAGCCCGTTGCGCAAACTCCGTGAAGGATATGGTGGGCACTGGTTTCTCGGGGTTTGAACTGCCTGGGCATGGCCTGGCTTCTCCCGTGGAGATGCCCAGATCAAGGAACCATCATGGGGCTGTTCCTACCCGCCGGCATGCCATGAGACAGCTGCAAGGCCAGGCCCAGGTTCGGCGACGGGTCGACCGTCTACGACGGGGCCCCCACCTCCCCGTGGTTCATTGAATGCACCCCCCTACGTCTGAGCCGTTGCCTGAGCCCGACCCCCTGCCGCCGTGGCGGCCTTTGCTGCGGGCGGCCCGGCACAGGGAGGGACGCTCGCCCATGGCGCGCTGGCTGCAGCTGGCCACGGTGGCAGCCGATGGCACGCCGCGGGTGCGCACGTTGGTGTTTCGCGGCTGGGGCGCTGCCAGCCACCTGGATCTGCTTACCGATGGCCGCAGCGCCAAGCTGGCGGAGCTCCAGGCCAATCCGGCCGTGGAGTTGGCCTGGCTCCTGCCTAAGGCCCGCGCCCAGTACCGCCTGCGGGGCCAAGCCCAGATTCTTCCCGCCGCGCCGGCCAGCGCCAAGCATCACCACCACTGGCAGGCGCTCACCCCCGGCGGCCGCGCCCTTTGGGGTTGGCCCGAACCCGGTGCCCCCTTCAGGAGGGAGGAAGCCTTTCCCGCCGAACTGCCCCCTGAAACCCAGGTTCCACCGAACTTCGTGCTGCTGCGCATCGCCCTGCACCAGGTGGAACTGCTCGACCTCAGCGCCCATCCCCACCGCCGCCGTCGCTGGTGCGCTGGTGATGGCGATGGGGATGGCTGGAGCGAAACCGAGCTCAATCCCTAACGGGCCGCACCAAGTCGGCCCAGTTCAGTCGAGCATTCGAATCCAGACCCACCACAGCACCGCCACAGGCACCAGCGCCAGGGCCAGCACGGCAAGGCTCTTTACCTGCTCAGGGTTCATCGTTTCACCCGTTGCCCCGCAGCTTGAGCAATACCGCCCCTAAAGCGGCGGCTAGCAGCCAATAAAGCCAGGCGAGCTTGAAGGCAATGGCAGCCACCAAGCCCCCACAAAGGCTGTCGTGAATCGGGCGGGCATGGTCCTTTGCGGCTGATCTGCAGCTCGGCGTAGCCGGTGGTGGGATCGTGCTCCCGGCGGAATCGCCACTCCGGCAGCAGGCCGATCACCAGCTCAGCGGTGGTGCGCACCAGGGAGCCACCACAGAGGTGGCCACCGATCGCGGCGCCGTTGCTGCCAGCCAAAGTGATGTGTAGGTGGGCACCATCGCTCGACAGGGTGCCGCAGAGGCTGAGGATCTCCAGGTCGCCACGGATCACGGTGGCTTCGCTCGCCCCCGCCAAGCGCAGCTGGGCCACCGACAGGCTGCCGATCCCGCTGATCAGACAGCCGGCCTGCTCCCCCTGCTCGCCGATCCAGGCTTCCAGGGCCCGGCGCAGGTCAACGCCCGGCTGGAGCCGCAACGGCACCACCTCCATGGACATTGATCCCCCTTCGATCGATCGCGTGTTGATCATCCAGCCAGATCCACCATCAGATTCACTCCTGGCGCATGAGCAACGCAGCTTCCACCGTGAGGCCCGGCCCAAAACCCAAGGCCAGACATGGCCCGGAGCCGGCCCTGGTGCGCAGCCGCTCCAGGATGAACAGGATCGTTGCCGACGACATGTTGCCGAAGCGGCTCAACACCTCGGTGGAGAGATCGATCTGAGCTGGTTGCAAACCAGCGCTCTCCAGCACCGCCCGCAGGATGCGGGGTCCGCCGGGATGGACCGCCCAGGTTTCCACCTCCGGCAAGGCCAGGCCCTGGCCAGCCAGCCAGTGATCCAGCCAGGGTCGCAGGTGGGCGGCGATGCGACTGGGCACCTGGGAGGAAAGGACCATCGAAAAACCATGGTCTTGAATGGTCCAGCCCATCAGGTCTGCGGTGCCGGCGAGCACCGTCGATGACGAAGCGACCAGCTGCAGGCCGCCTGTCTTGCTCGAGGCGCCAGAACCCAACTCGGAAGCCACCTCAGAACCGACCGCAACCACCGCTCCAGCGCCATCGGCGAAGAGGGCATTGGCCACGATGTGGTCGGGGTTCCAGCCCTCCTGCAGGTGAAGGCTGCACACCTCCACCGCACACAGCAGCACGCAGGCCTTGGGATCGGCCTCCACAAAGGCCCGAGCCACCCGCAGTCCGTTGAAGGCCCCGTGGCAGCCCATGAAGCCCACGTGGGTGCGGGCCACATCCATAGGTAAAGGCAGGCTGGCGATCAGGGCCAGGTCGAAGCCCGGGGCGCCAAAGCCCGTGCACGACACGGTGATCAGATGGGTGATCGCGCTGGCCTCGATTCCAGCATCCTCGAGGGCCAGCAGGGAAGCGCGGTGGGCCAGATCCAGGGCCGCCGGTTGGTAGCGCCGCATGCGCTCGGCCGTGGTGGGGTTGGGGGAAACC
>CAMDSS010000084.1 GCA_945907085.1 Cyanobium sp. NIES-981
AACGGTGTTGATCGATCCATCCCTGCGCCCCCAAGCCAGCTGCATTGAGGTGATCGAGGGCATCGCCCGGGTCTATTGCCCCTGCGAAGAAACCGAAGGCATGACCATGGCCTTCCTGCAGCCCGGCGACCAACTAGCCACCGACCGTCTTTGCAGTGAGGGGGTTTGCGTGGAAGCCCTCACGCCCCTGCTGTTTCGCAGGGATGTCCAAGCCCAGCCCTCCGGCGGCTTGGATCCGGTCAATGAGTGGACCCTGCAATTGCTGCGCATCCGCCACCTCAACAAAGCCGAGCAACGCCTCCATGCCCTGTTGGGTCTGCTGGTGCGCCGCCTTGGCAAGCGCTGTGGCCCCTGGTGCGACCTGCCGTTTCGCTTGAGCCATGGGCGCATTGCCGAACTGATCGGCACCACCCGCGTCACCACCACGCGCCTGATCTCGAGAATCCGCCAGGAGAACTTGCTGGAGGCTCCAGCCCAGCAAGCCCTGCTGCGCCTGGCTCCATCGCTCGTGGAGTCCGCACCCTTGGCCACCACCTAGGGGCCATAACCGTGACGCAGACTTCGATCAGCTTCGAAAACGTTTGGCACCGTTACCCCGCAAACCGAGCTGGGGCGTGGACCGTGGCGGGCCTGGATCTGGCCATGGCCCCTGGGGAGCTACTCGGCCTGCTTGGCCCCTCCGGCTCTGGCAAAACCACCTTGCTGCGGCTGATTGCCGGCTTTGAGCGCCCCAGCCGCGGTCGCATCGTGATCCATGGCCGCGAGGTTGCCGGCCCTCGCCATTGGCTACCGGCTGAGCGCCGAGGGGTGGGGATGGTGTTTCAGGACTACGCCCTGTTTCCCCATCTCAATGCCTGGAGAAACGCCTGCTTTGGCCTGAAACGGGGCCAGGGCTCCGATCGGGTGCGGTGGCTGCTCGAATTGCTCGGCCTTGCCGGCATGGACGAGCGCTACCCCCACCAACTCTCGGGGGGCCAACGCCAACGACTGGCCCTGGTGCGGGCCCTCGCGCCCGAACCAGCCGTGCTGCTGCTGGATGAACCCTTCTCCAATTTGGATGTGGAGGTGCGCCTGCGGCTGCGGCGCGAGCTTCCCGACCTGCTCAAACGCTGCAACACCAGCGGCATCCTGGTGACCCACGACCCGGAGGAAGCCCTCGCCATTTGCCATCGGGTGGCGGTGCTGGAGGGCGGAAGGCTGCACCAGTGCGATACCCCCCAGGCCTTGGTGGAGCGCCCAGCCAGTGCCTTCGTGAGCCGGTTTGTCCTCCAGGCCAACCGGCTACCAGCCACCCGCCAAGGCGCCCAGCTGCTCACGCCCTTCGGGATGTTGCAAGCCGCACCCCAGCCCAGTGGAACGCCATCGCTGGTAGCAGGCGCCACAGGAACCCAAGACGCCCCAGCCATGCAAGACGCCTCAGTTATGCAAGACGCCATGGTGATGAGCGATGCCATCCAGCTCGATGCCGATCCCTGCGGCAATGCGCGGGTGGTGGGCCGGGAGTTTTTGGGCCAGGGATGGCTGCTCCAAGTGGAGAGCCAGGGCCAGGAACTGCGGGTGAGAGTTCCCCTGTCCAGCCCCCTGGTCATCGATCAACGCTGTACGGCGAGCCTGGTGCCTGGTGCCCTCGCGCAGGTGTTTCCGGATGGACGCGCCTTTCAAGCGGTCTAGGACAAGCGCCCTAATCAGTGGGGCTCCGATCCCCGTTCTGCAGGCTCGGAACCACGGCCAAGGCGGCGACCAACCCCAACCCCATAATCACCAAAGCTGGCACCAGGGCAGCTCCAACCCGTTCATCGCTGGCGTACTGGTAGACCCGCACCGCCAGGGTGTCGTAGTCGAAGGGCCGCAGCGCAAAGGTGAGCGGCAATTCCTTCACGGTGTCGACAAAAACCAGCAGGGCCGCCACCAGCAGCGGCCCGCGCAGCAGCGGCAGATGGATGCGCCGCAGCACCGCAAACCAGGGGCTACCCAGGCTGGCTGCCGATTCATCCACGCTCGGGGGAATGCGCTCCAAGGCAGCATCCAAGCCCCCCTTGGCCACCGCCAGGAAACGATCCCCGTAGCCCCACACCAGCAGGGCCAGGGGCGCCAATCCCAGGCCACCGCCCAACAGCAAAAAGGCCAAGGCCAGGACGGTGCCTGGAATCGCATACCCCATGCCCGCCCCAAAGCTGATGGCCCTGAGCCAGGGGTTGGGAAGCCAGCGCTTGGCCACCGCCAATACCAGGGCCGCCGCCACGGTGATCGCCGTGGCGGCCAAGGCCAGGGCAAACGTATGCAGCGACAAGCTCGCCAAGTCCTCGGTGGATTCCAACGGGAGTTGCCCCCAACTGATCCCAACCCACAGCAGGGGGAAGCCCAAGCTGGCCAGGGGGGGAAGCAGGGCGCAGAACTGGGCCAGGCCCTGGCGCCAGCCCTCCAGGGGCCAGCGGCTGGCTGGGGCACTCTCCTGGCCGGCGCTCCACAGGCGACTGCGGCGGCGAAAACCGCGCTCCGCCACCACCAGGCCCACCACGATCACCATGGTGACCAGGGCCAAGCCAATCGCTCCTTCAATGTCGCCGTCTCCCTGCCAACGGTCGAGGATGCCCGCCGAGAGGGTGGGGACGCCGAGGAGCTGAACGGCGCCAAACTCATTCACCACTTCCATGCCGGCCAGGGCCACGCCCGCACCAATCGCTGGCACCGCCATCGGCAAGGCCACCCGCCAAAAACACCCCCAAGGCCCGACCCCCAAGGAACGGGAGGCGTCCTGCAGCCGAGCGCCGCTGAGGCCAAAACACTCCGTACTCAGCAAAAACACATAGCTGTAGGTGGACAAGCTCAGCACCAGCACGGCCCAGGCCAGGCCATGGACCCGCCAGCCCACCCGGCTGCCCAAATCCACCAAGGTGGCGGCCAGCAAGTAACTCGGAATCGCCAAAGGCAAGAGCTGGGCAATCTGCAACCAGCGGCGACCTGGAAAGTGGCAGCG
Organism: Cyanobium sp. NIES-981; assembly: GCA_945907085.1. GTDB lineage: Bacteria > Cyanobacteriota > Cyanobacteriia > PCC-6307 > Cyanobiaceae > Cyanobium_A. The sequence goes on from CAMDSS010000084.1 coordinate 2,978, forward strand.
GGCCGTCAGCCAGCCATTGGCCGTACCCAGGCAGGCCCCCAACACCCCAACGCCAACCAGCAGCAGCAGGGTGTTCTGGATCTGTTCACCGCCACTGGGGCCAAGGGCCAGCAAGCCAGCCCAGCCACTGCGACTCGCCACCAACAGCAACGCCCCCAGCGGTAGAAGAGCCAACAGGCTGACCAGCAACACCCCAACGCCCAGAAAGGAACGCTGGGATGCCAGGGTGCGGCGCAACATGGGCTCTTACTTCCAGCCGCTGACGTCCATCAGCTTGATGGCAGCCGAGTTTTTGGCCCCCAATTGCTGGGCCGAAACCCCATCACCCTTGAAGGGGCCAAAGCGTTTGAGGGTGGCGTTATCGCCATAGCCCTTCAGGGGATATTCGTTGTTGGCTTCGGCATAACCGCGACCTCCCGTTGGGGACGCCAGAAATTCAATCAACTTCAGGGCCGCTTCAGGATTCTTGGCGTAGCGGGTCACACCGGCACCGGTGATGTTGACGTGGGCGGGCTTGGGGAAGATCACCTTGAGCTGGCTGGCCAGGGCGCGATCGGCAGCACCGCTTTCCCCGTTGAGCATCCGGGCCACGTAATAGGTGTTCACCAGGCCCACACCACATTGGCCCTTGCCAATGGCACGAATCAACGGGGTGTCCGAGGTGAAATAGGGCTGGGTGACATTGGCTGTCATCCCTTGCACCCACTTGGTGGTCAAGGCACTACCGCGCAGAATCAATTGATCGGCGACCAGGGATTGGTTATACACACTTTTGCGATCCCGCAGGCATAGCTTGCCTTTCAGCTGGGGGTTCGCGAGATCGGCATAGGTGGTGATCTTGGCAGGATTCACCAGCTTGGGATTCACCACCACCACCCGGAGCCTGCGGGTCAGGCCATACCAGCGGCCCTTGGGATCCCGTAAATCCAGGGGCACATCGCGCAGCAGCTGGAACGAACGGGTGCGCTGGAACAGACCCAAATCAGAGGCCCGATCCAGGCGGGCCGCATCCACCAGCACCAACACATCAGCGGGCGACTTGTCTCCCTCGCTGCGCAGGCGCTCAATCAGGGCATCATCTTTTGCCTCCAGCAGCCTCACCTTGATGCCGGTTTTAGCGGTGAACTGCTTGTAGAGCTGTTGATCGCTGTTGTAGTGCCGGCCTGAATAGACGCCAACCTCGTTGGCGACCGATGGCAATCCCAAAGGGAGGGCCAGCAAGCCCAAGGCAGCGAGGGTTTTGGGTAAGAGATTCAAGGCTTGGAACAAACGGCGAAAAGCCATGGCTGAGGCAGGCACCAAATCATTGGGGTAAACGCTAGAGACCCTCCCTTTGCCTCCCTTTCCCAAATGAACGATTCCCAAGTGCCATTTGATACACAGCCTGGAGGCAACCCGCCGCCACCGCCTTAGCCATCGCAGCGGGTGCGCTAGGCATTCGCATGGGCACTACGGCGCCACAGGCGCCAAATCTTTTCAAGCTCCAGGTACACAAAGAAGACCGCGCTGACTCCCACGCAAACCAACAGTTCGTTGAGAGTGAGGGGGGTGGTGCCAAAAAACTTGGCCAACCAGGGCACATAGAGAAGCAGCATCTGCAGGCCCGAGGTGAGAACCACGGCCCAGATCAACCAAGGGTTGGAGAAGGGGGCCATCTGAATCAAGGGGCGGTCACTGCGGGCCGAGAGGGCGTGGCCCATCTGGGCCAGGCACAGGGTGGTGAACACCATCGTTTGCCAGGGCAAGCCAGCCCGGGCAGCCCACACCATCAGGGTGATCACGATCACGGCAAACACCACCCCGATACGCAGGATGTAGCTGCCGATGCCCCGGGCAAAGATCGACTCACCGGGGGCTGCAGGGGGCCGCTGCATCAGGCCCTTCTCCCCAGGCTCCAGGGCCAGGGCCAGGGCCGGAACCCCATCGGTGACGAGGTTCATCCACAGGATTTGCAGGGGGGAGAGGGGCACACCCACCAAACCCAGCAACGGGGCAGCTGCAACGGTGATCAACTCGCCCACATTGCTGCCGAGGATGTATTTCACGAAGCGGCGGATATTGGCGTACACCAAGCGGCCCTGCTCAACCGCCTTGACGATGGTGGCGAAGTTGTCGTCGAGCAGCACCATGTCGGCAGCTTCCTTGCTGACCTCGGTGCCGGTGATCCCCATGGCCACACCGATGTGGGCCTGCTTCAGGGCCGGTGCATCGTTGACCCCATCACCTGTCATGGCCACCACTTGGCCATTGGCTTGGAGGGCTTTCACGATCCTGAGCTTCTGTTCGGGGGGGACCCGGGCGTAGATGCTGCAGCGGGCCACCACCTCCCTGAGCCCCGCATCGTCCAAGGCCTCGAGCTCACGGCCAAGCACCACCTCGCCGTTGGCGTCGGTGAGGCCAATGCCAGAGCCAATGGCCCGGGCGGTGAGCGGGTGATCGCCCGTGATCATCACCGGGCGAATCCCGGCCTGCCGGCAGGTGGCTACCGCCTGGGACACCTCGGGGCGGGCCGGATCCAGTTGGGCCATCAGGCCAAGCAGCACCTGATCTTTGATCTCCTGGTCAGAGTCGTGGTGGTGGGGTGCACAGGAAAAGGCGAGCACCCGAAGGCCAGCGGCAGCCCACTGCCGGGCTTGCTGAAGCCACCAGTCCCGCTGGGCTTCGGAGAGGGGCACAACCCCCGAACCATCGATCCAACGGTTGCAGCCCTCGAGGACCACTTCCGGCGCCCCCTTGCTGAGCAGCAAACGCTGGGAGCCTGCCGCCGACTCACCCAGGGGAGCTTGCAGAGATCCATCGAGATCCTCAACCCAAACCGCCATCCACTGGCGCTCGGAACTGAAGGGAATCTCACCAACCCGCCGATAGCGGTTGCGCAGGCCGAAATCGTCGATGCCATCCTTGCCGGCAACCACCAGCAGGGCTCCTTCGGTGGGATCGCCGAGGATCTCCCAGGCCCCTTCACTATCTTTTTTCAGTTCGGCATCGCTACACAGAACCCCGGCTTGCAAGAGCAAGGTGCGCAGGCCATGGGGCGCTCCCTCCGTGCCCCCAGGCGCGGGCACCAAAGATGAGCCGTTGAAGTCGCCAACGGGCTCATAGCCCAAGCCCGTAACGGCAAAGTTTGAGGAACCGCAAAGCACGTTTTGCACCACCTGGCGGTTCTGGGTGAGGGTGCCGGTCTTGTCGGAGCAAATCACCGTGACCGAGCCCAGGCTCTCCACCGCCGGCAGCCTGCGGATGAGGGCGGCGTGTTGCACCATCCGCTGGGTGCCAATGGCGAGGGTGACCGTGATCACGGCCGGCAATCCTTCGGGAACGATGGCAACCGCCATCGACAGGGCCACTTCCAACAAATTCAGCAGGGGCTGACCCAGCCACCAGCCGAGCAGCACAACAACCGCTACCAGGGCCAGGGAGCTGCCCACCAATACCTTGGCCAAGCCATCCAAACGCTCCTGGAGGGGGGTGGATTCACCCCCGGCAGTGTTGATCAGTTCGGCGATCTGGCCCAGCTCGGTGGCCATGCCCGTGCTGGTGACCACGGCCACGGCCCGGCCCCGCACCACTTCGGTGCCCTGGAACAGGCAGTTCTTGCGTTCGAGCAAGGAGCAAGCCTCATCCAGCACAAGCGATGCCTGCTTAAAGACAGCCTCCGCTTCGCCCGTGAGGGCCGCCTCCCGCACCCCCAAATCGGCCACCTCCAGCAGCCGCGCATCGGCGGGCACCCGATCGCCAGCCTCGAGGCGCATCAGGTCGCCAAGGACAAGCTCCTCACTGGACAGCCGTTGCCATTGGCCATCGCGGCGAACCTGGACCATCGGCTGGGCCATGTTGCGCAGGGCCAGCAACGCTTGCTGGGCCTTGCTCTCCTGCAGATAGCCCAGCAGGCCGTTCAAGCCCACGATCAACACAATGGCAATGGCGTCTTTGGGGAACTTCTGTTCCACAAAGGCAACCACCGCCGAGACGGCTGCCACGGCCAACAGCATCAGCAACATCACATTGCTGAACTGATCCCAAAGGATCTGCCAAGGGCTTCTTCCGGCCGCCAATTCCAGGCGGTTGGGGCCGTAGCGCGCCAACCGCTCGGCAACCTGGGCGGTTGTTAACCCCTCAGGGCTGGCCTCGAGTTGCCGTAGGCACTCATCGCTCTGGAGACTGTGCCAAGCGGGCGCTGCGGGACGAGCCAAAACGGGTGGGCAAGTTTGTACCCGGAAAGATAGGTGATAGCTCAAAAGATTGGGCTAGGAACCCCGCCCAACTCAGCTGCCCAACTCAGCTGCCAGGAAGCGAGCGCAGGGCCTCATTCGATCCCATCACCACCAACAACTCATCGGCCTGCAGCAGATGGGAGGCCTGGGGGTTGACCTGGAGTTGGCCCTTGGGACCAACCGCCAACACACTCACCTTGTAGTGCTTGCGCAGGTTGAGTTCGCGCAGGGACTGACCCACAAAAGCCCCAGGCACCTTGATCTCCTCAATGCTGTTGCGATCATCAAGGCGCAACTGCTCGAGCAGGTTGGGCCGCACCAGCTCCATGCCCAGCCGTTGGCCCTGCATCTTCGAGGGGAACACCACCCGATCGGCCCCCACCCGCTCCAGCATCTTGAGGTGCAGGTCACTGGTGGCCCGGGCAATCACTTGACGGACCTTCGTGTCCTTGGCGTCCTTACAGATCAAGGTGGCGGTCATGCTCGCCTCAATGGGGTCGCTGATGGCCACCACCACCGTGGAGAGCTCCAGGACACCCGCCGCGCGAAGGGCCTCCTCATCGGTGCAATCCACCACACGGGCCTCAATCGCCGGCTCACCCTGACGCAGTTCATCGATGGCCCGCTGGCTGGAATCAATCGCCAAGACATCGGCACCGGAGCGCAGCAACTCGGCGCACACCGAGGAACCAAATCGCCCCACCCCGATCACAGCAAAGCCGCCGAGATCACCACCATCACCCTGGCGCCGCTGCCACCACTGGTT
>CAMDSS010000085.1 GCA_945907085.1 Cyanobium sp. NIES-981
TTTACAGTAATCGGCGGCTGATTGAGGCTGGGGAAGAGCGCGGTCACAACATGCACTTTTTAAGTGTCAAAGACTGCTATATGCGACTCGATCATCTTCGGCCCCAAATCCATGGCCGAGGCGGGGATGCGGTCGAGGGCTTGGATGCAATCATTCCCCGGCTACGGCCAAGCATTACTTTTTATGGTTGTGCGCTCGTTAGACAGTTCAGCGCCTTAGGAGTTCCTTCCTTAAATAGCTCGGATGCCATCGCTGCGTCCCGAGATAAGTTATTCGCTTCTCAGTTGTTTATTCGCAATGGCTTGAGTATGCCGCTCACGGGGTTCGCCCACTCTCCCCTGGACACGAAAGAGTTGATTGACATGGTAGGGGGAGCTCCCTTGATTGTGAAGCTTTTGGTGGGTACTAAGGGGCAAGGAGTGATTTTGGCTGAAACAAACAAGGCCGCAGAAGGGGTCATCAATACCATGAAAAGCTTGAATGCAAACCTCTTGGTTCAGGAATTCATCCGTGAAGCCAATGGCAGCGATCTTCGCTGCTTTGTCGTTGGAGGAAAAGTGGTAGCGGCTATTGAGAGAACCGCTGCCCCCGGAGACTACAGAGCGAACTTGCATCAAGGCGGTGTCGCAAGAAAAGTCCGACTTGATTCTGGGGAGCGCAAGCTTGCTATCGCAGCATCGAGGGCATTGGGTTTAACCGTTTGTGGCGTTGATATCATTCGATCGAGTCGTGGTCCTTTGTTGCTTGAGGTCAATTCAAGCCCCGGACTAGAGGGTATCGAAAAGGCAACTGAAAACAATGTTGCCGGATCAATTATTGAGGAGCTGGAGCGCCAGCTGGGCTGGAATGCCTCGACAAAGAATGTGTCGTCAAAGAATGTGCCGTCTCAACTTTCAACGTAAACTTTTAACTGGTTTGGCCCCTTGCTTCCGCTTTGATTTGGGCCTTGGCCTGCCGCCAGAGGCCCTCCAGATCGCGGATGCTTTTGCCCTTCAGGTCGCCACCGAGGGCGGCTTCGACCCGGGAAAAGCGATCGAGGAAGCGGTGGTTTGTGCCATCGAGGCCTGCTTCGGGGCAGATCTGGCACCAGCGCGCCACGTTTACCAGGGTGAACAGCAGATCCCCCAACTCTTCCTGGGCATGGGCCCGATCGCCGGTGGCTAGGGCTTCATCGACCGCCTCTTTAAGCTCCTCGAGCTCCTCGCCCACTTTGTCCCAAACCCCCTCGAGGGCGTCCCACTCAAAGCCTGCGGCGGCGGCTTTTTTGGAGATTGCCATCGCGCCGGCCAGGGCGCCCTGGCCGCGCACCTTGCGGGCGAGTTGGTCTGACAGCGGGCTGGCCGATGGGGTTGCTGGATGGGTTTCGGTTTCACCAGAGCGAGTCGATGTCTGTTGCTGCTCTTCTGCCTTGATGGCCTCCCAGGTTTGCCTCACCGCGTCGATGTCTTTGGCTTGCCCCCCGGCAAAGACGTGGGGGTGGCGGCGGACCAACTTGCTACTGATACCGCGGCTGATCGAGGCCAAATCAAAGCGGCCCTGCTCCTGGGCGATTTGGGCGTGGAGCACCACTTGCAGCAGGAGGTCACCGAGTTCCTCTTCCAGGTGGCGATCGTCGCCGTGGCGGATGGCATCGGCCACTTCATGGGCCTCTTCGATCACGTAGGGCACCAGGGAGGCGTGGGTTTGCTCCAGGTCCCAGGGGCAGCCCGTTTGGGGATCCCGCAGGCGGGCCACCACCTCAGCGAGCTCGCTGAGTGCTTCCAGGTTGGCGGAGGTAGCGGCGCTTTGGGAACCGTGATCGTGGGGTGCGCCCATGGTGGTGTGAACCAGCTGGGTTCACCTTCTCACTTTTGAGCTGCGTTTGCGCCGACCCCGGGGCCTGAGGGCTTGTAGCGGCCGGGGCAGGCGGGGCATGGGATCGCCGTCTTGCACCAGGTGCAGCCAGCTGCTGGCCTCAATGCCCACAGCCGCGCTGACAATCAGGGGAGCGTGCTGCTGCCAGAGCTGGGCGGCACCGCGCAGGAGCATCTGGGGTGGCGGGGTGCCCACAGGTTGGAGGCAGGCGCTCACCAGCAAGATTATTCCGGCCAGATAGGCCAAGCGCAAGCTGCTGCCCAGCAGGGGGCTATGGGAGAACAGGGAGCGGTGGCTCAGGGTGCGGCGGTAGGGCCACCACAGCAGCTTTAAGACCCCCCAGCGGCGGGTGGCATTGGAGCGGGTGTCCAAATCCGGGGAGAGCAGGAGCCCGCCGATCAGAAAGCCCAGGCCGCCGCTGATGGCCCCACTGGGGCCCAGCCAGGGCCACCACAGCAGGGCAAACGGCAGGCCGAGGACCCAGGTGGCGCGGTCGTGTTGGCGGCCGCTAGCCATTCACCTTGGTAAGGACACGCTCGGCTAGGGCACCGGTTGGCCGCAGGCGCTGGCCGGTGCCATCTCGGGGGCGCCAGCGGCGGTTGATCCAGTAGTACTGCTCGGCGTAGGCATTGATCCAGGGTTCTTGCCAGCGGCCCAGGGCCCCAGCCCGTTCTTTGAGGTCTGTCTCGGACTTGGTGGGGTGGAGGGGTTTGCCACAAATAAAACGAAAGCGCCCATCGTCTTCGCGCACATGGGCGACGGGAAAGAGGGGGCAACCTGCTTTTTGGGAGAGGACCAGGGGGCCTGGAGCCACATTGGTGTTGATGCCGAGAAAGTCAACCGATACAGCCTGATGGCCTTTGTATAAATCAGTCATCATCACCAAGCCTTCCCCCTGACGGAGTTTCAGCAGCATCGCTTTAGCATCTCTTTGGGAGATCCAATGGCACTGGCTATTGCTGCTGCGTGCTCCATTCAAGATTGAATTGGTATAGGGATTGCGGGCGGGTCGATGGACCACCGACAGATTGTCGAGATGTTGGCTTAGCCAGCGCAAGCCCATATCCCAACAACCCAAATGGAGTGATCCCACGATGAAGCCTTGGCCTTCTTTGTGGCAGCGAAACATGTCTTCGAGGCCGTCACCCTCAACCTGGATCAGCTCCGCCTCAACGGGCCGAATGATGGATTCCAGACAGGAGAGGAAAAAACTATCCAGCGATTGGGCTGCCAACCGTTGGCGCTGGCCCGGCGTGATCTGGTCCCCGTAGACCAGATGCAGATTGGCGGCTGCTGTTTGGATGCGCTTGGTTAATACGGGCGCCGCAAGGGTTCGGGCTATCCGAACGCCCTGCCCCATGGTGCGGTGGGTGCGTCCCTTGAGGGCCGCGACTAACAACCGGGTGAGGCAGGCCTCGCTGTGCCATTTCAGCTTCTGAAGCCAATCGGCTTGCTTGGTGGAACGCCTTAGGGCCATCGAAGCGTGGTGTAGGTTTCGGTTTCGCCCGATTAGCTCAGCGGTAGAGCGCCTGCCTTACAAGCAGGATGTCGCTGGTTCGAAACCGGCATCGGGCATCACCTTCCCTAGATCAGCCTTCGGGAAAGAGCAGGGAGGCCAGTTCGTCGGCATCCACGTCGTAGACCCGGGCCAGGCTGGTTTCGATGGCGCTGGTCACCTCTCCAGGCAGGAAACGCATGGCATTGAGGGCATCGTCGGCGATGTCATCAGTCAGCAGGGTTTCGCCCCCCAGCTTTTCGTCATTGATCACGGCCATGACCCAGCTCTGATAGGCGTACACCAGATCCGAGAACTCGAGGTCGGGGTCGTTGAAATCGAGGGCCATGGCGGCCTGCTCCTGTGGGGTGTACCGGTAGTTTGCCGGGTGGATAGCGATGCTGCACCCCACTTGGTCAGGATGGGGCTCTTTGCCGGCGGCAGCGATGGACCAATCCCCTGGGGGCTCGATGGATTCGGCGCCTTTGGAGGTCCCTCCTTTGGATCCCAGCCGGCTACAGGCCACCCTGTTTGATTTCGCCATTGCCGAACTGGTGCGGCAGCACCGGGACAGCTTTCAGCCCCTTTGGACTGCCGAAGCCTGGGCCAAATTTCTGATCTGGCTGGCCCTCAATTGCGGTTGTTCCGGCGATCAGCAGGGGCTGGAAGCCTTCGCCATTGCCCTGGGCCCCGTGATGACCGGCAGGATGCGCCGGGTGTTCTTTGAGCGGGAGCTGGAGGACCTGGACCTCCAGGTGATGGCTGATCCGGCTGAACAGCAGGTTTTGGTGCTGCCCATGGGGCCGGCCCTTGGAGCAATGGATCCCGTTGAGGTGGCCCAGGCGCTCGAGCGGGTGGGCCTCATGGATCGGATACCTGCCGATTCGAGTGCGTGGCAGCAACTCGATGCGGTGGTGGCGATTCCCTGGGATGGCTCAGGTGAGAAGCCTTTGACTTAATCAGCCAGCTCCCAAGTTTTGGCAACCCAAAGCAGCTCACCCATGTCCCAGCCGAGGTTGTCGAAGTTGCGGACGGCCAGGCTGTCGCTGGAGTCAACCAGGAGCTGGGCGAATCCCTTGACGATGGCGGCAGGGGGAAGATCGAAGCCTTGGGATTGGGCGATTTCGGCTAGCCCTGCGGCTGTGGTGACACCCCGTAGTTGGAGATGGAGCTCTTCGTTCTCGCGAATGGCCTGCAGGAAGGCTTCTACCATTGTTAACTAAGCTAATTAGATTTCACCTTAGCCACTCCTGACCCCCCAATGAGCCCGAGGTATCCCAGGGCACATTGGGGGGTCAGCCCATGGGCCCAACATTGGAAAGAATGCAACATGTGCTTGAAAGTCGCCGGCTTGCTTTTCCAATGAGTTCTCGCCGGCGTCGCCTGCGCTTGCTGCGCAGAGTGGCTTTACTCGCCTTGGCTGTGTGCGGGGCCAAAGTTGTTGTTCATCGCCTCGGGCTCGAACTCTTCAGTGTTAATCCACTGTTTACAGCCATGGTTGCGTCAACATTTTTCTTGGTGAGCTTTTTGCTCAGTGGAGTGTTGACTGACTACAAGGAAAGTGAAAAGATTCCCGGTTTAATTGCTTCATCTCTTGAAACACTTTATCTCGAAATTCAGGGGATTCTGATCCACCATCCTGGGGTTACGATTGATGCTGAGGCTCGAGCCCTGGTTGGGCTTGGCCGGGTAGTGCATTCTTGGATGATTGAGAGAATCACCACCCAGGAGGTTTATGCTTGTTATTGGAACACCCACGGTCAGATCGTTAGGGCTTCTACCTATCTCTCTTCGTCCACCCTGCAAGGGCGATTGATGAGCGAGATGTCTGCGCTGTTGTCCCAGGTTAATCGGGTCCAGGTGATTCGTGAGACAAACTTCGTGCCTCTGGTGAATTGGATGGCGGATATTGCAGCCTTGTTTCTTTGTGGAGGTCTCGTCTTTCAACGCTCATCGTCGATGGTTGAATCAGTGTTCTTCCTGTTTGTGCTGACTTTTTTGCTGGTTTTTTTGAAGAAGCTTATTGATGACATCGACAATCCTTTTGGCTGGGTTGATCCCAATTCCGCTGAGGATGTCTCCCTCGATGTTCTTGAGCTTGCCTTGAGGCGTCTCGAGCAGGCTCTGCCCCAGGCCCACGAGGGCTCCCTTTGAGACCATGGGTTCGAAGCCCTGAGCTCTCGCCGTGACCGACCTGGCCAAGACCTACGACCCCGCGGGCACCGAGAGCCGTTGGCAGCAGGCCTGGGAAAGCGCCGGTGCCTTCCATCCCGATCCGGCGGCGGAGGGTGAACCTTTCTCGGTGGTGATCCCGCCCCCCAACGTGACCGGCAGCCTTCACATGGGCCATGCCTTTAATACGGCCCTGATCGACACGATCGTGCGCTTCCAGCGCCTGCGCGGCAAGAACGTGCTGTGCCTGCCTGGCACCGACCATGCGTCGATTGCCGTGCAGACCATTCTTGAGAGGCAGCTCAAGGCCGAGGGCAAAACCAAGGATGACTTGGGCCGGGCTGCGTTTCTTGAAAAAGCTTGGCAGTGGAAGGCCGAGAGCGGCGGCACGATCGTGGGCCAACTGCGCCGCCTGGGCTACTCGGTGGATTGGCAGCGGGAGCGGTTCACCCTGGATGCCGGCTGCAGTGAGGCCGTGGTTGAGGCTTTTGTGCGCCTGCACGAGCAGGGCCTGATTTACCGGGGGGAATACCTGGTCAACTGGTGCCCCGCCTCCGGGTCGGCGGTGAGCGACCTGGAGGTGGAGATGAAGGAGGTGGACGGCCACCTTTGGCATTTCCGCTATCCCCTCAGCACCCCCAGCGCGGATGGCCGCACCCACCTTGAGGTGGCCACCACCCGGCCGGAAACCCTGCTGGGCGATACCGGTGTGGCCGTGAACCCGGGTGATCCCCGCTATGCCCAGCTGGTGGGCAAGAGCCTGACGCTGCCGCTGGTGGGCCGCGAGATTCCGATCGTGGCCGATGCCCATGTGGATGCCGACTTCGGCACGGGCTGCGTCAAGGTGACCCCCGCCCATGACCCCAACGATTTCGCCATTGGCCAGCGCCATCAGTTGCCGCTGATCACGGTGATGGCGAAGGACGGCACCATGAATGAAGCGGCTGGCCGTTTCCAGGGCTTGGATCGCTTTGAGGCCCGCAAAGCTGTGGTGGCCGCGATGGAGGCTGAGGGCTTTCTGGTCAAGGTGGATCCCTATCGGCACAGCGTGCCTTTCTCCGATCGGGGCAAGGTGCCGGTGGAGCCCCTGCTCTCCACCCAGTGGTTTGTCAAAACCGAGCCCTTGGCTGCCCGCTGCCGCCAGGCCCTGGAGCAGCAAGACCCCCGCTTTGTGCCGGAGCGCTGGAGCAAGGTCTACCGCGATTGGCTTACCGATATTCGCGACTGGTGCATCAGCCGCCAGCTCTGGTGGGGCCATCGCATCCCGGCCTGGTTTGTGGTGAGCGAAACCGCTGGCGAGATCACCGACACCACCCCCTATGTGGTGGCCCGCAACGAGGCCGAAGCCCGGGCGAAAGCCGAAGCCCAGTTCGGTGATGGCCCTGGCCCATCGGCAGACGCCAAGCCCCTGGTACTTGAGCAGGACCCGGACGCCCTCGACACCTGGTTTTCCAGTGGCCTCTGGCCCTTCTCCACCCTGGGCTGGCCAGACGAGCAGGCCGCCGATCTGCAGCGCTGGTATCCCACCAGCGTGCTGGTGACGGGCTTCGACATCATCTTTTTCTGGGTGGCCCGGATGACGATGATGGCCGGCGCCTTAATGGCTGGGCGGGAAGGCCCTGGAACCCCTTGGATTCCATTCCAAGACGTCTACATCCACGGCCTGGTCCGGGATGAGAACAACCGCAAGATGAGCAAATCGGCGGGCAATGGCATTGATCCGTTGCTGTTGATTGAGCGCTACGGCGCCGATGCCCTGCGCTTTGCCCTGGTGCGGGAGGTGGCCGGTGCCGGCCAGGACATCCGCCTCGACTACGACCGCGAATCGGACACCTCCGCCACGGTGGAGGGCTCCCGCAACTTTGCCAACAAGCTCTGGAATGCCACCCGCTTCGCCCTGATGAACCTGGGCGGCGAGACCCCCGCCAGCCTGGGTGAACCCGATCCCGAGGCCCTGCAGCTGGCCGACCGCTGGATCCTGTCGCGCCTGGCCCGGGTGAACGCTGAAACCGCCGAGCGCTATGGCTCCTATGGCCTGGGCGAGGCGGCCAAGGGCCTCTATGAGTTCGCCTGGAATGAGGTGTGCGATTGGACGATCGAGTTGCTCAAGCGGCGGCTCAACCCCGGCGAGAACCCGAGCCCTGAAGCCCTGGCCGATCAGCGGGTGGCCCGCCAGGTGTTGGCCAAGGTGTTGGGCGCCCTGCTGGTGATGCTGCATCCGTTGATGCCCCACTTGAGCGAAGAGCTTTGGCACGGCCTCACCACCGAGCCCGACACCACCTTTTTGGCGTTGCAGAGTTGGCCCAGCCTGGATGGGGCGGCCCTCGACGACCAACTGGAGGCTCAGTTCGCCGAGCTGATCGAGGCCATTCGGGTGGTGCGCAACCT
>CAMDSS010000086.1 GCA_945907085.1 Cyanobium sp. NIES-981
TGCGAAACCGTGGTGAACACGGGCCTGTGCCTGATCACCGGCGAAGTCACCACCAACGCCCGGGTCGACTTCAACACCCTGGTGCGGGGCGTGATCAACCAGATCGGCTACTCCGGCGCCCGGGCCGGTGGTTTCGATGCCAACAGTGCCGCCGTGCTCGTGGCCCTCGATCAGCAATCACCCGACATTGCCCAGGGGGTGAATGAGGCCGACGACCATGCCGGCGACCCCCTCGATCTGATTGGGGCGGGCGATCAGGGCATCATGTTTGGCTACGCCTGCAACGAAACCCCTGAGCTGATGCCCCTGCCCATCAGCCTGGCCCACCGGCTGGCCAGACGGTTGGCGGAAGTGCGCCACAACGGCAGCCTCGAGTACCTGCTGCCCGATGGCAAAACCCAGGTGAGCGTTGTCTACGAAGACGATGTGCCCGTGGCCATCGACACCATTTTGATCTCCACCCAGCACACCGCTGAAATTGATGGGGTGAGTGAAGAGAAGGCCATGCGGGAGCGCATCGCCGCCGATCTCTGGAGCCATGTGGTGGAGCCCGCCACGGCCGATCTCCCCCTCAAACCCTTCAAGGAAGCCACCGGCGACCAAAGCGCCACCCGCTTCCTGGTGAACCCCACGGGCAAGTTCGTGGTGGGCGGACCCCAGGGCGATGCGGGCCTGACGGGCCGCAAAATCATCGTGGACACCTACGGCGGCTATGCCCGCCATGGCGGCGGCGCCTTCTCCGGTAAGGACCCCACCAAGGTGGACCGCTCCGCCGCCTATGCCGCCCGCTACGTGGCCAAGGCCCTGGTGGCTGCAGGGTTAGCCCGCAAGGCCGAGGTGCAGCTCAGCTACGCCATCGGCGTGGCCAGGCCGGTGAGCATCCTGGTGGAAAGCTTTGGCACCGGTGCCATCAGCAACGCCGACCTCACCGCCCTGGTGCAGGAGCACTTTGACCTGCGCCCCGGCGCCATCATCGAAACCTTCGGCCTGCGCCACCTGCCCCAGCAACGGGGCGGACGCTTCTATCAAGACGTGGCCGCCTACGGCCACTTCGGTCGCACCGACCTCAACCTCCCCTGGGAAGATGTGGACGCCATCGTGGCAACCCTGAAGCAGGCCACGGCAGCGCGGGTCGCCGCTTAAGGGCAGCTGACCAGCTCACGCCACCTCGGACTCGGGATTGATCTGGGCAGCAGCGGCATCAGGCTCGCCGTGGTCGATCCCGATGGGGTGCTTGTGGCGGAGGCTTCAGGCCCTTACCCGGAAGCTTTTGCCAACCCCGCCGGTTGGCGCGCCGGGCTGATTGCCCTTTGCCACCAACTCCCCCAAACGATTCGCGCGTCTATCGGCGCGATCGCCATCGATGGCACCTCGGGCACCCTGCTGCTCTGCAGGCCCAATGGTGAGCTGGCCACCGGAGACCTGGGCCTGGCCCTGGCCTACAGCCACGCCTGCCCCGAACACCAGGCCCAAGCTGGCGCCATGGCCGGCGTGATTAGCCCAGCTGCCAGTGCCAGCGGCAGCCTGGCGCGGGCCCTGCGGCTGCTTGGCACCGCCCACCACCTGGGGCTCCCAGGCCCTTGGCTGCTGCGCCATCAAGCCGATTGGTTGATGGGTTGGCTCCTGGGAGATTGGCGCTGGGGAGAAGAGGGCAACAACCTGCGGCTGGGCTGGGATCTGCAAGGCCAACGCTGGGCCGGCAGCATCGGCTCCCAAGCCTGGAGCTCAGCCCTGCCTGAGATCTGCCCCAGCGGCTGCCGGCTTGGCCCGATCGACCTGGCCAGCGCCGAAGCCCTGGGACTCAGCCCAACCTGCCAGGTGGTGGCTGGCAGCACCGACGCCAACGCCGGGGTGCTGGCCGCATCCCCCGGGGCCGGAGACGGCATCACGGTGCTGGGCACCACCTTGGTGCTCAAGCAATTCAGCCCCAAGCCAATTCAGGGCCCGGGGATCAGCTGCCACCGGGTAGCCGGCCAATGGCTCGTGGGCGGTGCCTCGAATGGGGGCGCTGGCATCCTGCGCCGCTTCTTCAGTGACAGCCAAATCACGGAACTCAGCCGCCAAATCAACCCCAGCCAAGCCACCGGCCTACAGCTACGGCCCCTGGTCGCCCCAGGGGAGCGCTTCCCCGTGGACGATCCCCAACTCCAGCCCGTGCTGGAGCCCAGGCCCATCAGCGACGCCCGCTATCTGCAGGCCCTGCTCGAGGGGATCACGGCCCTGGAGGTGGCGGGCTGGGCCACACTTCAGGCCCTGGGCGCCCCCCCTGTGCAACGGGTGATCAGCCTGGGAGGCGGCGCCCGTAATCCCCAATGGCGGGCCCTGCGGGAGAAGGCCCTGGGCATTCCGGTGCTCAACCGCCCCCACTGCACGGCCGCCCTGGGCATGGCCCAACTGGCCGCTCGCCAAGATGGTCCGATCTTTTCTGCCTCAAGACCATGAATGAGCGCCTGCGCACGGTGATTTCGATGGGCCTGTTTGTGGTGCTGGCGGGCTACGTGGGTTTCAGTGGAATTCGCCTGGGCCTGTTGCTCTGGCAACGCTTTGGTGCCGGCTGATAGCAGAATTCCCCCAGCTTCTCCCCCTTCCCCATGGCCGCCGACCCCCTCACGCCCGAAGTCAGCGATCGGATCTGCAAACACATGAATGACGACCACACCGAAGCGGTGCTGGCCTATGCCCGCCATTACGGCGGCATCCAAGGGGGTGAGGCGGCCCGGATGGTGGCCGTGGCCCCGGACGCCATGACCCTGGACGTGGATGGCGTGGCGGTGCAGGTGGCGTTTGATCACACCCTCAGCGACAGCGACGATGCCCACCGCACCCTGGTGGCGATGCTGCGCGCCATGCCCAAGTAGTTGGCTGCGGCGAGTTGGCTGCAGCGGTGGTGGGAACCCTGAAGCTGCCGAAGCTCGAGGTGCAGTGCCAGCCCAACCCAGCATCCCAACCAACCCCCTGGCCAGCCTGTTGCAGGCCTGGCTCCCCCTGGAATGGGTTGCTACCCCTTCCCAGTCCACCCCTGCGCAGCCCCGGGCCCATTCCCTGGCAGCACGGCTGTCCCTGAAAGAAAGGCTGGCCTTGCCCGCCACCGGCCTTGGCGGCAGCCACCCCCTGGCCTGGTGGGCCGCCGCCAGTTATGCCGGAAGCCTGCGCAGGGAGCTGTTGCGCCTAAGGCAGCTGGCTCCGGGCCCAGGCTGGGAGGCTGGGCTGGGCACGCTCCTCGACGCCGCGCTGCCAGGTCTTGTTGCCCGCCTCAGCAGCGACCTGGCCACCCTGGCGAAGCCGCCCTTGCTCGTGCCCATACCCAGCTGGAAAAGCCGGGCCAATCCCTTGCCCGCCTTGATCACCCAGCAGCTGAGCCAACACTTGGGATGGGGTCGTAGGGCGTTGTTGCAGCGCAGCCGGCCGGTGCTTGGCCAGCACCACCTGGGCCGCCAACTGCGCTGGGCAAATCAAGCCGGGGCCTTTGCCTGCCAACCCCCTGGCCGGCCCCAACGGGGACCGCGCCAACCGGTACTCCTTGTCGACGACATCCTCACCACGGGTGCAACCCTGTGCGGAGCGGCAGAGGTCTTGCGGGAACAGGGCTGGCGGGTGGTTGGTGCCTGCTGCCTGGCCCGCACCCCAGCCAAGGGCCCAAGGGTCGGTGATTTAAGATCCGCAGGTCGCTCCGGCGACGGGCCGGGATAGCTCAGTTGGTAGAGCAGGCGACTGAAAATCGCCGTGTCCCCAGTTCAAATCTGGGTCCTGGCATGCTTAAACCCCTGTTCTGGCAGGGGTTTTCTTCGTTGTAGCTGCGGGCGTTCCGCGTGGTCATTTAGGCGTGGGCATTGGGCGTGGGCATTGGGCGTGGGCCCTCACCGCCCCCACCCCTGCCAAAGGGAGCACCGCTGCACCGCTGCCATGGCGCCGGTCAACGCCCTCTGCCAAAGCGAGCAGATGCCATGGGGACCCGAGCGCCCCGTGAAGTGACGACAGGTCTCACAGGAACTCAAGGGGTCACCAGGGAGTACGCCGAGCGCAAAGACCCAGAGAGAGGAGCAAGAGCGGGCATAAGCACTGGGGTTCTTTAGGAAGTCTTCCCCCACAAAGTGCTTCTACCAGCAACTAACGGGTAGTCAGTCCCCTCATGCTTGAACCAACGCAGTACCGACTGAATGGATCAGGAGCAGAACGCTCTCTCGCCAACGGCGCTGGTCTGGGATCGGAATGGAGAACTGTGCTCAGAGGACCTCGAACGCCTGTTGGGGCGTCTGCAGGCAATTGAGGGCAGTTCTAAGAATTGAGGGGACCCCTCAGAACAGGCGCTGATCAAGCGCCCTGATGCCCCAGACCCCGCTTTGCCAACCACTCCTGCTGGGCGGTGTCCAATTGGAAACTCAACCGCCAACGATGTCAAGAGCGACCTGAACAACCACCAACCCCACCAAAGCAGAAAGAGCAAGCAGGGCAGGCAAACCAGAGACGACCAAAGGGGACCACCAACGAAACCCCTTTCTAAAGACAATCTTAAGAAGACACCGCAGCGATACACACTTCAAGGTGGTTCTTCTCGTTTCTTCATGGGTGCCCTCACAAAACGCAATGGGGCAGTAGCAATCCCAAGCACTCGCCTGAAGTCCTACTAACAGGAAAGGGTGGTCAGGTGCTCACTGGCGAAGAGTAAGCACACTGATCAAGCGCCAACGAACCGAAACCTCAGCAGGCGGATCAGTGAGTTACAGCAGTGAAATCCTTTATGCAACAAGAAGCAGTTCCTTCAATCTTCAGAATCCCCATCCAGTGATTTCTCCAGCAGATAAGCACTGAGATTGCTTACGGATCTGCCTTCAACAACACTACGCATTAACAGTTTCTTCAATGTCATAGCGGAAACCGTAATCGTGATCCGCTGGGGAGAAGTAAAGCGATTATTAGTCCCTGTGCCCTTGTGGATACCTGAAGATGCATTCATCCGCCTCACCTTTTATGAAATAGCATTCTAGCAATACCGCAAGAAACGAGGATCGCACCAGTATTTCTACCTATAGATCAAACTGCTCAGGGGCGAAAACCTCAGCGCCCTGAACAACGATGGCGGCAGGAAACTCACCAGCAGATGTCGCATCCATTGCTGGGCATCGTATTGAGATCCTTTTGAGTACTTATGCAAAACCAACGGGTAACTTAAAATTAATTGAATAGGTTTGATGGCTTGATGGTTTGATGGACGTGCTTGAATAAATACTGCATTGCATCAGTGCAGACCTATAATGAGAAATCGTACTTAATTCTGATGAAGCGGGTAACATTTTCACTTAATGAGGCAGATCACCTTGCTCTTAAGTTGCTTGCAATTAAGGAGAATAAAGCAATGATTGGCGTTATGCAAGATGCGATCACAAAGCACCTTGAGGAGACAGGTGCTTATCGCCTATCGGTGACACAGGGAGAAGCGTGATGCAGTATTTTTATGCATAAGCACTTTAGTGCATTTTAGCAGTAAAGATTAATGTAAAGGCAATCTGCAACGCTTTAAATTTCCGCCAACGGTTGGCAGTTTTACCTGTGGTTGAAAATCAAGATGCTTATGACTTTGCGTTTCCTATTGATCCTGCAAAACTTCCAAAAAAATTGGAACTTGAACTGACTGAAAAGTTGATGGAGCGCCTAAAAAGACAGTCACAGCGGTCGGGGCGCTCAATAGATGAGATAATTTTGCAGATGCTAAATGATCACATTTGAAGAAGGACTGGGAAGATACACGACGCTCGAGCAGAAGAATAGTTGGATCTCCAGCGATATCCCATTCACCATTAACCCGCTGGAGTTCGACGTCAAAGAGTTCTAGGCATTTTTTTGATTGCCTACTGACAGTTGGAGACCTAATACCAAATCGTCGAAAGGCCTCATCCCCAGTTCTTAACCACTGAAGTGCGTCGAGGGCAGTCAACGCATCGAGGTCAACCACGGGGCGGCCTTGGTTCGCAACTTATCAAGCCATCTTAACGTCGGTCCGCGCCTGGTGAGCACGCTTAGCCCGTAACATCATCAATGGCGAATCTGTCAAGAAGAAGATAAAGAAGCAACCAGATAGTCAATGGGTTGCGGATTTTCTTCTTCGCAATACCGCCCCGCCTGAACGGCTAGTCCGTTCATCCTGATGGCAAGGGTCCGAGACATAGGATTCCCAGGCGAGGCACCCAACTCACCAGAGCGGTCATTTCGATGCGTCAGCCCCCCATGGCGGGCCAGCAGGCTCAAGTGTTCAACAACGCCGATAGCTTTGCCCAGGCCTTTGATGAAGCCTGGAAAAAACACGAGGACAGCCAGCCCAACCATGGCCTGGAGCAGGGCGAAAAATTGGCGCTCATCCTTGAGCTCGTAGCCGATCACCCGTTCCGGCAAAACGAACCTGACTTGTCCTTACAGGTGGCCACATTCCGCCTCAGGCTCCTGGGGCTTTAGGGCTCCGGCCAGTAGCGTCGCCCCCAACTGCAAGTGGGTGCCATGGGCAGCTCCCTGGGTCGGTTGGTGCAGATGCTCAGTGCGGGCTTCAGCAACCAGCAACAGGCCTTTGACAACCCTCCGCTCTACGCCCACATCCTGGTGAAGTTTCGGCCGATGCCGCAACTGCAGCCGGGGTCCCTCCTCCTGGAGCAGAGCTATGCCATCAATCCGGCCGCTCCCTATCGGATCCGGGTGTTGCGGGCGGAGCGCCAGAACGGGCAGAACGGCGGCAAGCTGATCATCCACAACCAGGCCCTGGCCGACGACCAACGCTTTTGGGGCGCCGTTGACAACCCCGAGCTGCGCCAACAGATCCAACTCTCCGACCTCAAGCCCCTAGAGGGCTGTGCCTATGAGGTGCGCGAAGAGAGCGGCGGCTTCATTGGCGAGGTTGAGCCTGGCTGCCGCTGCCTGGTGGAACGCAAAGGGGCCGTCTCCTACCTCGTGAGTCGCCTCGAGCTCGATCCCCAAGGCATGCGCACCCTCGATCGAGGCCACAACCCCCAAACCCATGAACACCTCTGGGGCTCCCTGGCAGGACCCTTTGAATTCAGCCGCACCGACGACTACAGCTCCGAGGTCCCCCAAGCCTGGCTCCAGGCCTGGGAGAGCTAGGGGCTGCAGGGCCTGGCCTAGGCGCTCAACTCATCCATAAACGCCTGTTCGTGCTCGCCCTGGTGGCGCTCAGCCTGGTGACGCTCGAACCGCTGCTGGCCGAACTGGGGGCGCTCAAAATTGGGGCGCTCGAACTCGTGATCGTCCAGGAAGGGCTCCTCCTCTGGGATGGACTCTTCCTCTGGAATGGACTCCTCCTGAGCGACGAGCTCTTCCTCTGCGACGGGAGCTTCCTCGGCCTCGGCGACGCGCTCGTCTTGATGGGGCGCTTGATCAGCCACCCCCTTGAGGAGCGATTCCAGCCGGGCCAGCCGGTCTTCGGTTTCGACCAAACGCAGCTCGGTGCCTTCGGCCATGGGGGCGCCTGAGGCCAAACCTCCCTCCAGGAGATGCTCCAGCCGCACCTCTTGCCCCGCCAGGCGCTCCTCCAGTTCCAAAAGCCTGAAGGTGAGGATTTCAGCGACCTGAGACAGGGTTTGCAACTGGTCGGCCAGTCGCTGGGTGGAATCTGCCGCCTTCAGCTCTGGAGCCATGGGCCTTACCAGGGGTTTGGCCGGATGGTATCGGCGGAGCATGGAAACGCCAGGGGGCTGGCGGCCCCAGGCAGCCCTTGATTTGTAACGATTGTGAAAGCCTTTGGATTCGGTCGAAACAGACCCAAAGGATCCGCCTGCCGCCGTCTAGCGCGGCTCCGGCTTACCTCCCTCCGGCCTCTCACGCCCATGACACTCGCCAACGCTGCCCACC
>CAMDSS010000087.1 GCA_945907085.1 Cyanobium sp. NIES-981
GCTGATCCCGCCATTTGTGGCCTGATCCAGAAGGAGTTGGAGCGGCAGCAGGGCCACCTGGAGCTGATTGCTAGCGAGAACTTCGCGTCGCGGGCGGTGATGGAAGCCCAAGGCTCGGTCCTCACCAACAAGTACGCCGAAGGTTTGCCTGGCAAGCGCTACTACGGCGGTTGTGAGCATGTGGATGCGGTTGAAACCCTGGCCATTGAGCGGGCCAAGGAGCTGTTTGGCGCGGCCTGGGCGAATGTGCAGCCCCACAGCGGTGCCCAGGCCAATTTCGCGGTCTTCCTGGCCTTGCTGAAGCCCGGCGACACGATCCTTGGCATGGATCTCTCCCATGGGGGTCACCTCACCCATGGTTCCCCGGTCAATGTGTCGGGCAAGTGGTTCAAGGCCGTCCATTACGGCGTCGATCCAGACACCCAGCAGCTCAATTTCGACACCATTCGCCAGCTGGCCCTGGAGCACAAGCCGAAGCTGATCATTTGTGGCTACTCGGCTTACCCCCGCAGCATCGACTTCGCCGCCTTCCGCACCATTGCCGATGAGGTCGGGGCCTTTCTGTTGGCCGACATGGCCCATATCGCCGGATTGGTGGCGGCTGGGGTCCATGCCAGCCCAGTGCCCCACTGCGATGTCGTGACGACCACCACCCACAAGACCCTGCGGGGACCGCGCGGTGGCTTGATCCTGTGTCGCGATGCCGATTTCGGCAAGCAGTTCGACAAGGCCGTCTTCCCCGGCACCCAGGGAGGCCCCCTGGAACATGTGATCGCGGCCAAAGCGGTTGCCTTTGGCGAAGCGCTGCAACCGAGCTTCCAGGCCTACAGCCAGCAGGTGGTGGCCAACGCCCAGGCCCTGGCAGCCCGCCTTCAGGAGCGGGGCATTGCCGTGGTGAGCGGGGGTACCGACAACCACATCGTGTTGCTGGATTTGCGTTCCATTGGCATGACCGGCAAGTTGGCGGATCAGCTGGTCAGTGAAGTGCACATCACGGCCAACAAAAACACCGTGCCCTTTGATCCCGAGTCGCCCTTTGTGACCAGCGGCCTGCGTCTGGGCACGGCGGCCCTGACAACCCGGGGCTTCGATGCGGCGGCCTTCAAGGAGGTGGCCGATGTGATTGCGGACCGACTCCTGCAGCCCGACGATGCCGCTGGGGCCCAGCGCTGCCGGGATCGGGTCGCGGCCCTGTGCGAGCGCTTCCCGCTCTACGCCAACCAGCCGGCCCTGCAGCCAGCCTGATCCCCCGTGACTCTCGCCCAAAGTCCCAATGCCGCTGCCCTGCTCGCGTTTTCCGTGGCGGCAGCGCTAACAGCCTTGCTGGTGCCTGGGGTACGCAAACTCGGGCTGCACTGGGGTTTGATTGATGCCCCCGATGCCCGTAAACAACACACCACCCCCATGGTCCGGCTTGGGGGCGTGGGGATTGTGTTGGCTTTCAGCCTGTCGTTGGGCCTGGTCTGGAGTCTGGGCGGCTTTGCCCAGCTCCCCACCACCAACGACCAATTGATCTGGACGACCTTGGCCGGGGCCCTGTGTTTCTTCTTCATTGGCTTGGCTGACGACCTCTTCGCCTTGCCTCCGCTGCCGCGCTTGGCGGGGCAGCTGGCGGTCTCAGCGGTGGTCTGGGGCGAGGGCGTGCGCATTGGCAGCATCGAGTTGCCCCTGGGTTTCATGGGCCATCCCAATGCCCTGTTGATGCTGCCGGCCTGGTTGAGCCTGCTGGCCACGGTGGTGTGGCTGGTGGGGATCACCAATGCGATCAACTGGCTGGATGGACTGGATGGTTTGGCTGCCGGGGTGAGTGGCATTGCCGCCGTGGGGTTGGTTTCCGTGAGTTACAGCCTTCACCAGCCCGCTGCTGGCCTGTTGGCCGCGGCGCTGGCGGGCTCCTGCCTTGGCTTCTTGCGCCACAACTTCAACCCCGCCAAGATTTTCATGGGGGATGGGGGCTCCTACTTCCTGGGCTTTGCCCTGGCCGCCGTCAGCATCGTTGGCCCCGCCAAGGGCCTCACCAGCGTGAGTTTGCTGCTGCCGCTCTTGATCTTGGCCTTGCCCCTGGCCGACATGTCTGCCGTGATCATGGGCCGCCTCACTTCAGGCCATTCCCCCTTCTATCCCGACCGTCGTCACCTGCACCACCGGTTGTTGCGCTCCGGATTGAGTCACCGGCGCACCGTGCTGCTCATTTATGCCTTCACCCAATGGCTGGCCGCCCTGGCCTTGGTCGTGGTGAATGCCGAGATGCGTTTTCTTTGGCTGGCTTTGGCAACAGCGGTCTTGATCTGGGTGCTGGTGCGCTCCCGCCGCCAGCTCCACAAGCTCGAGAAGGCCAAACGCACCGCAGTGGAACGTCCTTGAGCGCAACGTCCTTGAGACCGTCAGATTTGTGAGCGCAGAAATCCTCTGCATTGGCACCGAGCTCCTCCTCGGAAATATCACCAACGGCAATGCCCGGTGGCTGGCCGAAGAGCTTGCCGGCTTGGGCATTCCCCACCACCGCCAGGAGGTGGTGGGCGACAACCGTGGGCGGGTGATAGCGGCTGTGCGCGAAGCCTCCAGCCGTTGCCGGCTGTTGATCACCACCGGCGGCCTGGGCCCCACCCCCGACGACCTCACCACCGAAGCGATCGCGGCAGCCTTTGAAACGCCCTTGGTGGAGCACGGGGCGATCTGGGCCGATATCCAGGCCAAGCTCAGCGGCCGGGGCCGGCCTTGCGCCCCCAGCAATCGCAAGCAGGCCCTCTTGCCCCAAGGGGCAGAGGTGTTGCCCAATGCCACGGGGACGGCCCCGGGGATGATCTGGAGCCCCTGTCCGGGGTTCACGGTGCTCACCTTCCCTGGGGTGCCCAGTGAAATGCGGGCCATGTGGCAGGCAACTGCCGATCCCTGGCTGCGGCAGAACGGACTCGCCGATGGGCTATTCGCCAGCCGCATGCTGAGGTTTTGGGGCGTGGGTGAATCCGCCTTGGCCGAGCAGGTGGCTGATTTGTTGGCCTCAGAGAACCCCACCGTGGCGCCCTACGCCGGAGCCGGTGAGGTCAAGCTGCGCATCACTGCCAGGGCAACCAACCTGCCGGCCGCGGAGGCCTTGCTCCAGCCCGTGGAGCAGGAGCTGCGCCATCGCACCGCGGATGCATGCTTTGGCTCAGATGCCGATTCCCTGGCGTCGGTGGTGCTAGCTCTCCTGCGCCAGCGGGGTCAGACCCTGGCTGTGGCCGAGAGCTGCACCGGTGGTGGAATTGGGGCTGCCCTGGCGGCGGTGCCTGGGGCATCGGATGGGTTCCTCGGGGGCGTGATCGCCTATGCCAACACCGTCAAGCAGGCTGTTTTGGGGGTTCCCGCCGAGCTTTTGGAGCGCCATGGGGCCGTGAGTGATGCGGTGGCCCTTGCCATGGCCCAGGGCGCCCGCCAGCTGACTGGAGCCACCTGGGCGATTGCGGTGACGGGGATCGCAGGCCCAGGTGGGGGTACCCCTGAGAAACCTGTGGGGCTGGTCCATATCGCCATCGCTGGCCCCGATGGCTCCTGCTCCGAGGGAGTTCGGTTTGGGGCGTTGCGGGGCCGCGATTGGATTCAAACGCTCACGACAGGTGAGGCCCTCAATCGCTTGCGTCTCCAGCTGCTGGCTACGTAACGCCTACGGACTTGGTTTTAGGGTGAACCATTCCATTGGCTGCACTGCCCGTGAGCGCCGGCACCCTCTACGACAAGGTCTGGGATCTGCACCAGGTCGCCGAGCTGCCCGGGGGCTCTACCCAGCTGTTTATCGGTCTCCATCTGATCCATGAGGTCACCAGCCCCCAGGCTTTTTCAGCCCTGAAGGATTTGGGTTTGGGTGTTCGCCATCCCGAGCGCACCGTGGCGACGGTGGACCACATCGTGCCCACCACCTCCCAAGCCAGGCCATTCGCCGACCCGTTGGCCGAAGAGATGCTGGCCACCCTCGAGCGCAATTGCGCAGAGCACGGCATCAGCCTCCAGGCGATTGGAAGTGGCCGCCAAGGGATCGTTCATGTGATCGCTCCAGAGCTTGGGCTCACCCAGCCAGGCATGACGGTGGCCTGCGGGGATTCCCACACTTCAACCCATGGGGCCTTTGGGGCGATCGCTTTCGGCATTGGCACCAGCCAGGTGCGGGATGTGTTGGCCAGCCAGAGTCTGTCGATGGGCAAGCTCAAGGTGCGCCGCATCTGGGTGGACGGCCAGTTGCAGCCTGGGGTCTATGCCAAGGATTTGGTTCTGCACATCATTCGCACCCTCGGGGTGAAAGGGGGGGTGGGCTACGCCTATGAATTTGCTGGCCCCGGGATTGAAGCGTTGTCGATGGAGGAGCGGATGACCCTCTGCAACATGGCGATTGAGGGTGGAGCCCGCTGCGGTTACGTCAACCCCGACGCCACCACCTTTGCCTATCTGCATGGACGCCCCTATGCCCCGGCAGGGGACGCCTGGGATCGGGCGGTGGCCTGGTGGACCAGCCTGGCCAGCGGCGATCAGGCCGTGTTTGACGATGAGGTGCGCTTCGATGCCACGGCGATTGCCCCGACGATCACCTGGGGAATTACGCCAGGTCAGGGCATCGGTGTCGATGAGAGCGTGCCCACCCTCGAGCAGACCGATCCCGATGAGCGGCCCTTGGCTGAAGAGGCCTATCGCTATATGGATCTGCAACCCGGCTCCCCGATCGCGGGAGTTGCGGTGGATGTGTGTTTTATCGGCAGCTGCACCAATGGCCGCCTGAGCGATCTGCAGGCTGCCGCTGCGGTGGCCAAGGGGCGCCACGTGGCCCCAGGCATCAAGGCTTTTGTGGTGCCCGGCTCTGAGCAGGTCGCAGCGGCTGCGGAAGCGGAAGGGCTCGACGCCGTGTTCCGTGAGGCTGGCTTTGAGTGGCGCGAGCCAGGATGTTCGATGTGTCTGGCCATGAACCCCGACCGGCTCGAGGGCCGTCAAATTAGTGCGAGCTCCAGCAATCGCAATTTCAAGGGGCGCCAGGGATCGGCCTCGGGCCGCACCTTGTTGATGAGCCCGGCGATGGTGGCCGCCGCTGCAATTCACGGCAAGGTGAGTGATGTGCGAGTCCTATTGCAGAGCTAAGTGCCGGCCTTTTGCGGGCCAGACATCTTGTGCTGGCCTTGGCAACAGCAACATCCCATTGTTTGACACCTTTTACTTTCCAGATGACTGCTCTTTCCTTCCCTTTCGGCATCATTCCCCAGGTGGAGGGTCGGGCCGTGGTGCTAACCGGCGATGATATTGATACGGATCGGATTATTCCTGCCCGCTTCTTGAAGTGCGTCACCTTTGAGGGGCTGGGCGTCCAGGCTTTTGCCGATGATCGCGCTGAGCTCCAGGGGAGCCACCCCTTTGATCTGGAGGCGCATCAAGGGGCTCGTATTCTTGTGGTCAACCGCAATTTTGGCTGTGGTTCCAGCCGCGAGCATGCCCCCCAGGCCCTGATGCGCTGGGGGATTCGGGGGGTGGTTGGTGAGAGCTTTGCTGAAATCTTTTATGGGAATTGCCTGGCCTTGGGCATTCCCTGTTTTACAGCCAGCCATGACCAAGTGCTTGCTTTGCAGGCAGCAATTCAGGCTGATCCGGCTCAAACAATCCGCTTGGATCTGGATAGTCTTCAGGCCTCGACTGCTGCTGGCCTGTCCTGGCCATTGGCGATGGCATCGGGTCCCCGCCAAATGCTGCGCACGGGCCAATGGGATGCCACATCCCAGTTGCTAGCCAATGATGGGGCCCTGAAGAAAACTGCAGGAAACCTGCCTTATGTCTCTGGATTTTAATTGAGTTTTCCGGGCTGCTCTAGTTCCGATTGGATAACTCTGATTTCCCCGGTTCTAGATTGAATTGCGGCGGATGGGAATGGAGGATGTAGCAGTTATCGGCACGAAGGGTGTGCCGCTGCCGTCAAAGTTGAAATCGTTGAGCTTGATCCTGATGCCGCCGATGCCATCGTAGGGGCTGTAGTAGACGCCCAATTCGTAGGAGCGGCGCTGGAGTTTCACCTCAAGGTAGGAATAGGATGATTCTCCGTTGTAGATCGAGCCTGGATCGATGTTGTAAGTGGCGCCCGCTTCGAGAACGATGGGACCATAGATTTGTTGCGCCACACTAAATGAAGCGGTGCGAAGGTCGACTGCCCGATCAAAGCTAAAGGGGCTTAAGCCATTGTTGAAGGTGCCGGCGATCGAGGCGGCAATGCGGGTGTAATCAAAGAAGGGCTTGTCAAAGTGCCCCAGAGTTATGGATGGGCCTCCGAACAGGGTGAGGCTGTTTTGGTTGCTACCATCTCCGTAGTTGGCAAAATTGCCGGAAGCACCAAAATCCAATCGCACGCCCGGAATAACGTACCTTGGTGAATAGCGAAGACCCGTGGTTGGATCTGCCGCATTGGCGATGGGCTTGCCTTCCCAAATGGAGAAGGAAGATGCGGCAGAGACGTTGAGCGTTGAGCGCCAAAGATTGGCAAGGGTGCCTGTGCTGAAAAGATTTGCTTGGTAATTACCTGAGCTTAGTTGCCAATTTAGGCTAATTGGATTGAAGAAGCTTTTTGATGGGGCGGGGTTGGCAAGGCCGCTGCTGATGTTTGGGCTGTAAGAGGTATTTGGCGTGCTGCTATCGGATTGAATATTTGTTTTTTCTGCTTGCTTTTGAGAGTCATTGGTCTGAATAGCAAGGCCGCCACCGATATTGGCGCCATAGGCATAAATCACATTCTGGAGCCCCAGGCTGCCGTTGTAGGTCCGTTCCCGGTAGGTGCCAAATAGACCTGCTGTTGCGCTGGTGTGGCCGGGTAGTTGGATGGGCGTCGTCAACCGCGTCGTGTTGCGGGTTCCGGAGCTCAGGTGCTCCGGATTCAGGGTGGCCAGACTCAGGTCAGAAGAGAGATTGAACCGATTGATTGGCATGTCCAGTTTGGCTAGGAGGCCAAAGGCATCTGCCGCCGTGATCGATTGGGTGACATTGCTGCTGTCAAGACTTGCGCCTGGGGCAATAAAGTTGCTGCTTTCACCGTTGATGGCGCGCTCAATTAACAATTGGGGCTGGAGGCTGAGGCTCCCGCCTTGGCCAAGTTTAATCGGCTTTAAGTTATAGCCAATGTAGAAGCCGTCTCTGTCTAGGTTGTCAAATCCAAAGTCAAATGCCGATTTCTCCTTGCCCAGAGTTTGGCTCAGAATAGCTGGCAGGGAATACTTGTTTTCCAGGATGATGTTGCCACTGCGAGCTCGGATCTTGGTTGTGCCATCGGGATACTGGGTTGCTGTCACATTGCGGGCAATGGTCCAGGATTTTGCCGGGGTGAAGGGGTCATTGGTGAAGGCCAGTTGCCTTGCGCTCCAGCTATTTCTTTGGATTTTTATGGCTGTGGCTTGGAACCGAATTCTGCTTATTATTCCTTTGTTGTTTTTGTAATTTGGTGCGACAAGTTGTCCCTGCCCTGCGGTGTTTGTGGGTGCTGTGTAGCCGATCAGACCTAGCAGATTGATGGAGATGCCTGTGCTCCAGCTTTGTTGGTAGCTCACATTTTTAACCCGTTGATCAATCCCTATGGCTCTGAGTGACTGGCTAGTAGCTGTCTTGGTGCCTAAATCTGTTGGTGTTGCGAAACCTGTATTCTCCTTGTACTGGCTCGGTTGAAAGACCACGCTTTCCAGCGCTTCCATCAGCCGCTTGGGTCCGGCTGTTGCGTTGGTTCCCGCAGCGCCTAGGCAGCTATTGGGGGCTGCCATGGTTGGCAGCGTCGTTTTGCCTGGGGGCAGGATGCTGATGGCACTGCGATTCGTGCTGGCCGTCAACTGCGGACAGGCAAAGGATGGGGGCAGTTCA
>CAMDSS010000088.1 GCA_945907085.1 Cyanobium sp. NIES-981
CGCCTGGGTCTTGGGCTCATCGCTGGGCTGTTAGTGGCCTTCACGGGCTTGGCCGCTCCAGCTTTGGCCTACGACAATCCCGACCTCCTGCCCGATCACCCCACCCCGGTGATTGACCTAGCCAAGATCCTGACCGACCCCCAGCGGGAAAGCCTGGAGAGCAATCTCAGCAAATTTGAGGCGGAAACTGGCTGGAAATTGCGGGTGCTGACCCAGTACGACCGAACCCCGGGTCAGGCGGTGAAGAGCTTCTGGAATCTCGATGAGCGCAGCCTGCTGCTCGTGGCCGATGAGCGGGGCGGGAACCTGCTCAACTTCAACGTGGGGGAAGCCCTCTTTGCCCTGATGCCGCGCACCTACTGGGTCGAGCTCCAAACCCGCTACGGCAACCAGTACTACGTGAAGGACCACGGCCAAGATGCGGCCATTGTGGAGGCCCTTAGCGCCGTCGAAGGCTGCCTCGAACGGGGCGGTTGCCAGGTGGTGCCGGGTCTCCCCAGGGAGCAATGGCTTCTCACCCTGGCCACTTCGATCCTGGGGGGCTTGGTTGTGGGCTTTGCGGCCTACCCCCGCAAGGAAGGTCGCATCGTGGAGTGGACCTGGGTGCTGCTGCTCTCGCCCCTGTGGCTGATTTTGTTTGGGGCCCTTGGCCTGGGCCCAATCCTGACGCGCACGAGTGATCTGTTGCCAGTCTTGCGCAACAGCCTGGGCTTTCTGGGCTCAACCGTGGTGGCCTATTTGCTGGCCCAACAGACGGTGGGCAAACCCAAACAGGCCCCTTGAGGGCTTAGGGCAGCCGCTGCAGGGCTTCGACCCGACAAAACAGGGAATCGGCGGGCTCACAACTGGCCTTTTGCACCTGGGCGACGGGCTCAAGTCGGCGCAGCTGGGCCAGGTTGTCTTCGTAGAAGCGCCTGAGCTCGTTGAAACGCCTGACGGGTTGGCCATAGAAGCTCCGGCCAGCCAGGGTGGGAAACGACGCCCATTCCGGGGCCAACTTGGCCGCCAGATGGCGCGTAAACAGACCCTGATCAGCCAGGGTCAGGGCCCCCCTGCGCTGAATCAAAAAGATGGCTGCCTGGTCTTGAACCTCCGGACCAAAGGCGGCTAGACCCAGGGTTCGCGAGGCCAAGGACCAGGTGAAGGGCATGAACTGGTAGGCCCCGGCAGCGGCGCTGGCATAGCCCGATTTGCGGATCACCCGGTCGGGATGGCGTTCGAGGGACGGCATCAGGCCTCCGCCAAACATGATCCGGTAGCCAATTTGATCACCCCCAGCCCAGGTGCCCTCCGCATAGCGGATCGTATTGAGCAGGGCCCTGCGCTCCGGGGTGATCGCGAAGATCAGCGGAGCAGGGGTGGGCAATCGAAACAGCAGCTCTGTTCTTGTTGTCTCTGTCGTGAGTTTCTCCGTCGTGAGTTTGTCTGACGAGAGTTTCTCTGACGAGAGCTTTTCGGTACTGAGTTGATCACCGTTGATGTGTTCAGTACTGGGTTGCTCAGCCTGGGCCTTGGCGGGGGGAGTCCCTAGGCCGTAGGGAGCAAGGGCTGCAACCGTTGTAACAACAAGCGAGCTGAGGCGAGATAAAAGCAAACCGATCAACAAGCGAAGAACAAAATCACAACGAAAAAGCACCATTGATGCAAAACTGCTGCGCTTGATACAGACGAAAACCCTCAGGGGGATTCAGCAGATTTCCCAGATGGGATTAGGGACTGAAAGTTGTTAAAAAAGAAGGATTGGATGTGCCACCAATGTGCCCATCATCGT
This sequence comes from Cyanobium sp. NIES-981, assembly GCA_945907085.1. Classification (GTDB taxonomy): domain Bacteria; phylum Cyanobacteriota; class Cyanobacteriia; order PCC-6307; family Cyanobiaceae; genus Cyanobium_A. Next base: position 1,772 of record CAMDSS010000088.1, read on the forward strand.
CACCAACCACGAGGCATTCAGTGCCAATCGAAGAATTGGCCCCTCGGTTGAAGCGCAAAACCATCCCTGCCTGCCACGAATTCGCTGATGGCAGCAGCAGCTTGCTCGCAGCCCCCACCAAGCAAGGGTTGCCCCTGGGGAGGAAGCAGGGGTTGGTCGAGTTGCCATTCACCCCGTTGCCATTGGCCTTGGCTCAACAGCCGGTGTTCCCCATGGCGCTGCAGGGCTAGCTCCAGCACGGCCGCCTCGGCGAAGCCGTCGCGATGGACCACATGGATACCAAGACCAATCTCCAGGGCCTCACAGAAGCTGCTGTATCCGGGCTTGGTGATCAGGCGTCGGCAGTAGGGCATCACCTCCAGGGGCCGCACGCCCTTGGGCAGGAGCCGGCCATTGGTTGCGAGGGCCACCGCCGGGTTCGGCCCCACGAACACATGGTCTGACCAGAGGGCCAGCAGCTGGGGATCGAAGTCGATTCCCAGGCCCCCAAAACTGATCAGAACGCACCGCTCAGGCTCGTCCGGGAGATCCAACTGGCGGGCAAGTTCACCGGCCTGAAGCCGGGGCTTGCAGGCCGTCAGACCGATTTGCACCTGGGGAATGTCCCAGGCCATCGGCATGGCCAGGGGGCAGGCCAGAAGCAAATCCCCCTGGCGGTAGAGGGCATGGGCTTGCCGCGTCCAACGCTCAAATGCTGGCCCCATGGCGCCATAAATGGCATCCCAGCCAAAGCTGGCCAGCCAAACCAGGGGGGCGCCCAGGCGCTGGGCGAGTAACACCGCCGCCGGTGGCACATCTCCCAACACCAGGATTGGCTCTCCCTGGGCCCGCATCCAGGCCGCTTCAGCTTCGATTTGCCCTGGCAACTGCTGCTCCAAGCGTTCCAGGGCCTCGATGGTGGCCTCCGGATCGGCGCCCAGGGCGTCGGCCTGCACCACGCCCACATCCCACTGGCAGGGGCGGTGCTCAAACGGCAACTGCCCCATTGCCATGGCTAGAAAATCAGGCGGTAGGGCGCTCGAGACCACCAGGCGCCAATGGGGTTGGCGCTGGTTCAAGGCGGCCAAAACCGCAGCTGAACGGGACCCATGGCCAAAGCCGTGGGCGCTGATGCAGGCAACGATCAGCACAACGACAGCTGGGGGGCGTCCAACCGGGCAGCGACGGGCACCTCGAACAGCCGCTCTTCGTAGAGCAATTCACCGCCCAGGCCGTACCAACGGTGGCTGACGTGGACCAGCTGCTGGCCTGAAAATTCAACCCAACTGAAATGGCGCAGGTCTCGGCCGGCGGCATCGCTGCCATGGCGGGGCACGCAGGCCGTATTCAGGTAGGCCGTACCGGCCCGGTCGCGGCAAAAACTCACGCGCTCACCCTGGCCGCGCCTGAGGGCATGGTGCATGTGGCCAAAGACCACCAGGGGCACGGGGCGATGGCGACGGATCTGCTCAATCGCCAAGGCCAGATCCTGGTCGCCCCAGTCCATGGCTGGAGGCTTCCAGTCGCGGCCGCAGGGGGCCGTTGCCTCACTGCCCAGTCCTGTGGGTCCGCTGTGGCCCAACAAAATAAAGGGAACATCAGGGTCGGCAGCCATCGCTGCCGTGGTGATTCGATCGACCGACTGCTGCAGGGTGACCGGACCAAAGGCAGACAGGGCGGCTTGGGAGAGATGGAAACCCCCACCCGCTGAAGCAGGCCGGGCCCCAACGACGGCGAGACCCGGCCATTGGCACAACCCCCAACCGCAGTGGAGGGGACCGAGGGCCTCAATTTGGCGCTGCAGGGTGCGGCCCGATGAATCCTTTCCGGTGTCGTGGTTGCCCAAAACACAAGCCACCGGGAGCTTGAGCTGGCGCAGCAAGGACGGGATGCGTTGGTGACCGTCGCTGAGATCGCCCACCACCAGGAGCCCATCGGGCTTCAGGATCGCCAGCAAACCGTGGTCGGAATGGTCCCAAGCACCGTGAAGATCTCCGGCGATGGCGATTCTCAAGTCTGCTAACACCCAATGCCTAGGCTCGTTCCATCCTGCATCAGCTAGGCAACGGTTGATTTTCACCTCTGCCCATCCTCCTCAGACGAGTTCTGGCCCATCCAGGGGCTGTCCCCCTGCCGCCGAACTCCCAGCTGCCATCGCAGAGCTCAAGCGGCAGCGCAAGGCCGTGATCTTGGCCCACTACTACCAAGAGGGAGCCATCCAGGACATCGCTGATTTCATCGGTGATTCCCTTGAACTCTCCCGACAGGCCGCCGGCACCGATGCGGAGGTGATCGTGTTTTGCGGGGTTCACTTCATGGCCGAAACGGCCAAAATCCTGAGCCCCGCCAAAACGGTGCTGATCCCCGATCTGGATGCCGGTTGCAGCCTGGCCGATGCCTGTCCGGCCGATGCCTTTGCCGCCTTCAGGGCCGAGCACCCCGACCACATCACCGTGAGTTACATCAATTGCTCCGCCGCCGTGAAGGCCCAGAGCGATCTGATTTGCACCAGCAGCAATGCGGTCGCCCTGGTGAAGCAACTGCCCGCTGATCGGCCGATCCTGTTTGGCCCCGATCAAAATCTGGGGCGCTGGGTGCAATCCCAAAGCGGCAGGGAGCTCACCCTCTGGCCGGGAAGTTGCATCGTGCACGAAACCTTTAGCGAGCAGGCGCTGCTGCAGTTGAAGCTCGAGCATCCCCAAGCCGAAGTGCTGGCCCATCCGGAATGCCAGCAACACCTGCTCGATCTGGCCGATTTCATCGGCTCCACCAGTGCCCTGCTGCGCCGCTCTAGCACCAGCTCCGCGCCCAGTTTCATCGTGCTCACCGAGCCCGGAATCCTGCACCAGATGCGCTTGCAAATACCCGGGAAAGCATTTTTCGAGGTTCCAGGAGCCGATGGCTGCAGCTGCAACGCCTGCCCCTACATGCGGCTCAACACCCTTGAGAAGGTGTGGCACTGCCTGGAAACCCTTTCCCCCGCCATCGAATTGGAGGAGCAGCTGCGCCTCCAAGCCCTAGCCCCGATTCAGAGGATGCTGGAGATGAGTGCCTAGGCAGCCTTTTCGAGTTTTTTAACGATGAAGGCCATCAGGCCCAGGGAACCCGCCAGGGCAAGCAGCAGGGCAATGGTCATGGCAACTAGGGAGTGGATCGATGAATTATCACCGGCGCCAGTGCCAATTAGCCCCCCCGGTAGCTGCCCCCTACTGATGATGCCTTCACTCGTTTCTTTTCAGCGATGAGCCTCACCCTCTATGGCGGCGCCCGCAGCCGGGCCTCCATGCCCCGCTGGTACATGGAAGAGAGGGGAATTCCCTACACCTGGCATCAGGTGGATATGGAAGCGGGTGAGCACAAGCAACCCGCCTTCAAAACCATCAACCCCTTCGCCAAGCTGCCAGCCCTGGTGGACAGCAGCCTCGAAGCCCCAGGCGGGGGACCTCTGACACTTTTTGAGAGTGGCGCCATCTTGTTGCACCTGGCCGATCGCCATGGCCATGAATTCGGTGGTAGTGCCGATGAAGCCGCCGCCAAGCGGGCCCTGGCAGCCCAATGGATCCTGTTTGCCAATGCCACCTTGGCCGTGGCCCTGTTTGTGCCCGCCAACCGAGAAAAAGAGTTCCCGCGGCTCATGGAGGTGCTGGATGGACAGCTGGCCGGGGGACGGTCGCTGATGGGGGGTGAGCCGGGGAGTTGGGGCGTGGCGGACTGTGCCGTAAATGCCTATTTGGCCTATCTGCCGATCTTTTTTCCCCAGCTCGACCTGGAGCCCTACCCCCATGTGCAGGCAACGATCAGGGCCACCCAAGCGCGCCCTGCCTACCGCAGGGGCATGGGGCTTACTTGACGGCGGGTGCCATTGGCTCCCAACGTGATCTTCTCTGGCCGCTGGCTCAAGCCGCCATCGTGTCGTGGTAACCCTCCTGCGTGGAAACCCTCACCCCGCTAGCGCCAGAAAGCCAAGCCAAGGCCAGCCAAAACGAGGCCAGCCAGAGCAATGGTGTGGGGCCAAGTGCCCTGGACCTGCGCCGGTTGCGACGATCGGCCAAACGGCCCGTTTGGAAGCGCAAACGCTCCCTCATCGTGGCCATTCCCGCGGGGGTCTTGGTCTTCCTGGTGGCCATTGCTCCACCCTTGCCAGAGGCCAAGCGCCAGGGGGGGGCACCGCTCGTCACCGCCGCCGATGGCCTGCCCTTTCGCTATCTCCCCGATAGCGAAACCTACGCCTTGGATTTTGATCCCCGGGCGGTAAAGATTGATTTGTTGGAGGGTTGGGACAAGGAGCAACAGGCCTTTAACGACCGCTCGGCCTTGGCCTTTTTCTCGGGGCCGATGTACGAGCGCCAGGTTGATGGCCTGGGGAAGGAGACCACGGTTCCCCTGGGAGATATCAAATTTGGCGACCGCATCTGGCGGGGCCGCAACCGCACGGCGGCTCGCCAACGGGCCTTTATGGGCATCCGCCACGACGGCAGCGTCAGTTTTGGTTACGGAGAACTAACCCCCGCCCGGGCCCAGGAATTCGAGTCGTTTGTGGGGGGGCTGCACAGCCTCTACAACGACCTGGAACAGCCGCCTGCGGCCTACAAAGGGGCTTACAGCATCAGCATGGGGCAGCAGATCCGCTATTTCCTGCCCCGGATTCGCATGGCCTACGGACTGCGTCCCGATGGCCGCATCGAGGTGTTGATGAGCCGAGATGGCCTCACCCTCGAGCAAACCCGAGACCTCGCCCGGCGCCGGGGCCTGCGGGCCGCCTATCTGCCCGATCACGCCTCAAAAAGCCGCTTCATCATCCCTGGGGTCAAGGGCTTCAGTGATGCCGATGCCAACTGGATCAGCGGTGGAGCCACCAGCTTTGTGCATGTGCCCTACCTGCTGCGGCTCAGTAGCCGCTCCTCGGCTTTGCAGGGCTCACTCCTGACCCAATTGGCCAGCGCCAGCGGCCCCCAGGGCTGCGGCAATCCTTTCCAGTGCGGCCAAACCCTGGGGGGGCAACTGGTGGATCGGGCCCTAGCCGGGTTCAACCGGCTGATGGAACGGGGCGTTGAACCCATCGCCCGGCTGATCTGGGCTCCCCGGGGCCGTGATGGTCAGAAACCTGGTGCCAATGCCCCCTTTCGAGAAACGCCGATCAGCGCCGATCCCCTGGCCCTTCAACAACGCCAAGAGGACGCGAACAAAGCCGGAGGCAATTCGGCCCCTGGGATCGACAGCCTGGGCCTACCGGCCGACTTGCCGGCCCCGCTGTTGCTCCCCAACGGGGCCCAACTCGACGCGCCTCCCATCCCCCCAACATCCAGCGAAGGCGATGGAGCAAGCCTGCCGGAGGGCAACCGAACGGAGACGGACCCTGGCCCCACCGTGGGGGCCCCAAGCCCGGGAGCTCCACCACCGCCGGCCTTACCAGCGCCGCCTTAACCCTGGGTCACCCCGCAGCGGCAAGGGCACGAACCACATCGCCCCGGGTCAGCACGCCCACGGGCTGTTTCTGGTCGTTGAGCGCATACAGGCGCTGGGTACTGCGCTCATGGAGCAATTTGGCGGCCGAAGGCAGGGACAGGTCGCTGCTGCAGGTGTGGGGCTGGTGGCTCATCACCTCGCCAACGGTGTTGCCCAAGACCTGGTGAACCTGTTTGTCCCACTGGAGGGGATTGCGTAGATAGATCACGGAATCCAGCAGCATCACGTAGGGGCCCGCATCGAATCCGCTTTCCCGCACCATGAGGTCTTGCTCGGTGAGTTCACCCACCAGCACTCCGTCTCCATCCACCACAGGCAGGGCACTGATGTGGTGATCGCTCATCAGCTGAACGGCCTGTTGCAGGAGGCTGTCCGCCGTCACCGTCAGCACCGGGGCTGACATCACTGCGGAAACCGACTGTTGCACCACGGGCCAAGTTGCTGAACTGCAGGCATTCTGGGGCCGAGCCTGGGCAATTGAATGGGG
>CAMDSS010000089.1 GCA_945907085.1 Cyanobium sp. NIES-981
GGCGATGCCACCGGTCTGGTGGTGCTGGGCACCAAGGCTGAGAAGGATCTCTCCGTTCTTGATCACCCCTCCAACGAAGAGGAGACCGCCCTCTTCAATTCCATCCGCAACAAGCTGGCGGCTCAGCCCGGCTTCTATTCCCGCATTTATGCCGCCATCCAGGGCGTCACCGAGGAAACCACCACGGGTGTGGCCCGCCTCTACCAAATGCAGAAGAGCGGTGAGCTGCCCTTCCCCGCGATCAACGTCAACGATTCGGTCACCAAGAGCAAGTTCGACAACCTTTACGGCTGCCGGGAATCCCTGGTGGACAGCATCAAGCGTGCCACCGATGTGATGGTGGCCGGCAAGGTGGCCCTGGTGCTCGGCTATGGCGATGTGGGGAAGGGTTCCGCCCAGTCTCTGCGGGGCCTTGGTGCTTCCGTGATGATCGCTGAGGTCGACCCCATCTGCGCCCTGCAGGCCGCAATGGAGGGCTACCGGGTGGTGCGCCTCGACGACGTGGTGGGCGATGTGGACATCTTCGTGACGGCCACCGGCAACTTCCGCGTGATCCGCCACGACCACCTGATCCAGATGAAGGATCAGGCGATCGTCTGCAACATCGGCCACTTCGACAACGAGATCGATGTGGTGTCCCTGAAGCAGTACCCCTGGGACAACATCAAGCCCCAGGTGGATCACATCGTGCTGCCCAGCGGCAACAAGATCATCCTGCTGGCCGAAGGCCGCTTGGTGAACCTGGGTTGCGCCACGGGCCACCCCAGCTTCGTGATGAGCAACTCCTTCACCAACCAGGTGCTGGCCCAGATCGAGCTGTTCACCAAGGGCGACCAGTACGGCAAAGAGGTGTATGTGCTGCCGAAGCATCTCGATGAGATGGTGGCCCGCCTTCACCTCGACAAGATCGGCGCCAAGCTCACCGAGCTCAGCGTTGAGCAGGCGGCCTACATCAACGTTCCCGTTGAAGGCCCCTACAAGCTGGACCACTACCGCTATTGAGTCCGTTCGCGCCCTAGGGCGTTCCATGTTCAAAAGCCCGGCGTATACGCCGGGCTTTTTTGTTGGCAATCCATCCACCGTGGTTGCCAGACCATGCACCACAATCACTCCAGCAAGGATGGCGGCATGGGGATTAGCGAACTGGTGCAGCAGCTGCCCCAATGGATCGGTGCGGCGGTGGAAGCCAACCCTTGGTTGGGTTACGGGGCCATTTTTGCGGCCATGTTCCTGGAGAACATCTTCCCGCCGATTCCCTCAGAATTGATCATGCCCCTTGGGGGCTTTTATGTGCATCAGGGCCAGCTGCACTTGATTCCGGTGGTGCTAGCGGGGTTGCTCGGCACCGTTTTGGGGACCCTGCCCTGGTACTGGATCGGGCGGTTGATCAATGAGGAGCGCCTGGAACAGTGGCTGAACCGTTATGGCCGCTGGATCGGGGTCAGCACGAAGGAGCTGCAGCGCAGTCGCAACTGGTTTGCCCGCTTTGGCACGGCCCTGGTTTTTTGGGGCCGCCTGTTACCAGGGGTTCGCACCCTGGTTTCGGTGCCTGCAGGCATTGAGTTAATGCCGATGGTGCCTTTTCTGCTGTGGACCACCGCCGGCAGTTTCATCTGGACCCTGGCGCTCACCCTGGCGGGCTTGGGCCTTGGTGAGGGTTACACCAACGTGGAGCACTGGATCGAGCCAGTCTCCAAGGTGGTGAAGGTGCTCTTGGTGCTGGGTGGTGCGGCCTTTGTGGCCTGGCTGGGGCTGCGCATTTGGAAGCGGCGCAACACCAGCCACTGAGATCAAGTCACTGAGATCAAGTGACCTAAGCGATCAGAAGGGCACTTCTTCGTCGCTTGGCTCACCACCGCCAAAACTGCCGCCCTCGGCATCGCGCTTGGAGCCGAGCAGTTCCAGCCGATCGACGCGGATGACGGGCTTGGTGCGCTCTTCGCCGCTGGCCCGGTCCGTCCAACGGTCCAGCTTGAAGCTGCCAATGATGCCCACCAGGGAACCCTTGCGGACATAGTCGGCGGCGACTTGGGCCTGCTTGCCCCAGATCTCTAGGTTGAACCAGTCGGGTTCGTCGCCCGAGCTGCGGCGGTTGACGGCGAGGGTGAGGTTGGCCACCACGCTGCCGGATTCGAAGTAGCGCACTTCGGGGTCGCGGCCGGCCCGGCCCACAAGGGTGATCGAATTAACGCCCATGGCGTATCTCCTTTTGAAATGAATCAATGACGTCAGTCAATGATGCGGCACCCGGTTCGGGTTCCACCGTTGATCAGTTCCACCCTTTAGCCCGGCTGTAACACCGGCCTATGATTTGGCCCTTGAAGGCCAGGTTTTCGTGTTTTTCCGTCGCTTCCAGTTTTCGCGCGATATCGGGATTGACCTGGGAACGGCCAACACCCTGATGTACGTGTCCGGGAAGGGCATTGTGCTGCAGGAGCCCTCCGTGGTGGCCTTGGATCTGGAGAAGGGCGTGCCCCTGGCCGTGGGCAATGAGGCCAAGATGATGCTCGGCCGCACCCCCGGCAACATCCGGGCCGTTCGTCCGTTGCGGGATGGCGTCATCGCTGACTTCGATGCCGCTGAGCAGATGATCAAAACCTTCATCCGCAAGGGCAACGAGGGCCGCGGCATCGTGGCGCCCCGCCTGGTGATTGGGATTCCCAGTGGTGTCACCGGCGTCGAGCGCCGCGCCGTGCGCGAAGCCGGTTTGGCGGGCGCCAGGGAAGTGCACCTGATTGATGAGCCCGTGGCAGCGGCCATTGGTGCGGGTCTGCCGGTGACCGAGCCCGTGGGCACGATGATCGTGGATATCGGAGGCGGCACCACGGAAGTGGCGGTGCTCAGCCTGGGCGGCACCGTGATGAGCGAGTCGGTGCGGGTGGCGGGCGACGAGCTCAGCGATGCGATTGGCGTTTATTTGAAGAAGGTCCACAACCTGGTGGTGGGTGAGCGCACCGCCGAAGACATCAAAATCCGCATTGGTTCGGCCTTCCCTGACGACAGCCACGACAACACTTCGATGGATGTGCGCGGCCTGCACCTGCTTTCGGGTCTGCCCCGCACCATCAACGTGCGCGCTGGCGACATCCGCGAAGCGATGTCCGAGCCCCTCAACGTGATCGTGGAAGCGGTGAAGCGCACCCTGGAACGCACCCCGCCTGAACTGGCAGCCGACATCGTGGACCGCGGCATCATGTTGGCCGGTGGCGGTGCCTTGGTTCGGGGCATCAGCGACCTGATCAGCCATGAAACCGGGATCCTTACCCATGTGGCAGAAGACCCCCTGCTCTGTGTGGTCAACGGCTGCGGCATGGTCCTCGAGGACTACAGCCGGCTGCAGCGGGTGCTCGATACCCCTGACTTCGCCCGCCATTCCACGTAAACGTCATGCAGGCTGGCCCCAGGCTGCGCCTCCCGCCCGTCAGGCTGATCCTGCAGGTTTGGCCGTTGGCGCTGCTGGTGGTAGCTGGCGTTGCCGTTCGGCTCAGTAAGGGTGCCGGGGTGGCCGATGCCTATGCCGCCCTCAGTCGCCCCTTTTGGCCAGGCCCCGCCCAAGGCGAATGGGTCAAACAGGCCCAGCGGTTGGAGGATCAGACCCGGCTGCGTCAGCTCACCGCCGACAACCAGCGCCTGCGCCAGCTGCTGCAGCTGCGCAGTCAGTCGGGTAACGAGCTCTTGGCGCCAGTGATTTCTAGGGACCCAGGCGGCTGGTGGCAGCAGCTGGTGATCGGCCAAGGATCCATCCAAGGCGTCAGGCCGGGCGATCCGGTGGTGGCCCCCGGCGGGCTGGTAGGCCGCGTCGCCAGCGTGACTCCCACAACGGCCAGCGTGGCCCTGCTCACCGATCGCAGCAGCCATGTGGGCGTCTGGGTGGCCCGGACCCAGCAGCATGGCTTGCTCACGGGGTTGGGCTCCAACCGGCCGGTGCTGCGATTCCTGGATAAGGACCCCGGGGTGCGGCCTGGCGATGTGGTCGTGACCTCCCCTGCCAGCACCCTGGTGCCCGCCAATATCAGCGTGGGGGTGATCCAGTCGGTGAATGGGATGGCCTCGCCAGCTCCGGAGGCGGTGGTGCAACTCAGTGCCAGGGCCGGTGCCGTCGATTGGGTGCGGGTGCTGATGCGCCCAGGCCGGCCATGAGCAGCTTGGCGCTACGGGGTTGGTATCCAGCCACTGGCCTGTTGGTGCCCTTGCTCACCTTGGCGTCGCCGGGGTTCCTCAAGCTGGGTGATGCGGGCCCTGCCTGGGCGGTGCTGTGGCTCTTGCCTTGGGCCTTGGTGGATGGGGCCCGCTCGGGGGTTCTGGCGGGGTTGCTGTTGGGTTTGGTGCTCGATGGCCTGCATCTCGGTCCGATCAGCCAAATTCCCGCCTTGATGCTGCTGGGTTGGTGGTGGGGCCGTATGGGCCGCAAGGGTTTGCCGATCGAGCGCAGCTTCAGCCTGGGGCTTTTGGCCCTGCTGGGCAGCGCCTTTGTGGGGCTCACCTTGATCCTGCAGCTCGCCGTGGTCGGAGAGCTGCAGGGGCCGGTGCTCTACACCTGGTTGGGCCAAACCCTGCTGACGGCCCTGCTCGCCCCCATGGTCTGTTCATTGCAGTTGCTGCTTTGGCGGCAACAGGTTTCAGGAGGGCGTCGCTAGATGGCACCGATGGCCCGTCGATGGCGTCGCCGCAGCGTGCTGGCCCTGTTGGCCGGTGGTTCGGCGGCGGCGGCCCTCTCCAGCTGCGGCAAGGGCCTGGTCCCCCAGTCCGTGGGGCCTGGGTCCGGAGAGCGGCAGTTGAATTTTTGGACCTTGGATCTGGCACCCAAGTTCAACGGCTACATCCGGGAGGTGATTGCCGCCTGGGAGCAGCAAAACCCGGGGGTGGGGGTGCGCTGGACCGATGTGCCCTGGAGCTCGGTGGAGCGCAAATTGTTGGCGGCGGTGTTTGCCCGCACGGCCCCGGATTTGGTCAACCTCAATCCCCCCTTTGCCGCCAACCTGGCCAGCAAGGGAGGGCTCTTAGACCTGGCGCCCGTGCTTCCAGCCGGTGCTCAGCAGGTGTATCTGTCCAAGATCTGGCAGGCCGGAGCCCAGAACGGCCAGCAATTCGCGATCCCCTGGTATCTCACGACCCGGATCACGATGGCGAACCGGAGCGTGCTGGCCAAGGCGGGCTATGAAGCCCCACCAACGCGCTGGCAGGACGTCCCCGCCTATGCCGAGGCCGTGCGCCGCCGCACCGGCAAGTACGCCCTGTTCATGAGCGTGGTGCCCGACGACTCGGCCGAGTTGCTGGAAACCCTGGTGCAGATGGGTGTGCAACTGCTCGATGACCAGCACCGCGCCGCCTTCAATTCCGTCGTTGGCCGTGGGGCCTTTGCCTTTTGGAGTGACCTCTACCGCCGCGGCTTGTTACCCCAGGAGGTGGTGAGCCAGGGCTACCGCCGGGCCATTGAGCTCTATCAAGCCGGTGATCTGGCCCAGGTGGCCACGGGCCCCGACTTCCTCACCAATCTGCAAACCAATGCGCCCGGCATCGCCGCAGCCACAGCCCCCTATCCACCGCTGCTGGGCCCCAATGGCGAGGCCAACGTGGCGATGATGAATTTGGTGGTGCCGAAGCAAACGGCCATGGCTGCGGAGGCGGTGAGCTTTGGGCTGTTCCTGACAAATGCCGCCAACCAACTGACTTTTGCCAACCAGGCCCGGGTGTTGCCGTCCGCCACGGCTGCTTTGGCAGAGGTGCTCGAAAGCTTGCAGCAGCCAGACCCCCAGCCGGGAGCGGTGCCCTTGGTGCGGGCGGCCCGGCTGCTCTCAGCCCAAACCCTGGGCCATGCCCGGGTGCTGGTGCCGGCAACCCCGGGGGTGAAACGGCTGCAGGCCATCCTTTACACCCAGTTGCAGCGGGCGATGCTGGGCGAATTGTCCAGTGAAGCGGCCCTGGCGGCGGCGGAGCTGGAATGGAATCGCTATGCGGCAGCCCGCTGGCCCTAGCGGCGAAATTGCGGCATGTCTGCTCCTTGAGAAAAGCTTAAATCTGCCCCAATCGGCTCTGGCAGAGGCGTTTTTGGGGATGACCACCAGGCTGTCTGAAGGGTAGGGTTGCGATTCTTCATCCCAGACCTTCCCCATGCCCCTGGAGGACAGGCCTAACTCGAGCCAGGCTCCTGGGGCAGCGGATGGGTCCGAGCCCCTTGCCCAGGGCCCAGCTGATCCCAAGGCCACCGTGCTGGTGGTGGACGACGAGGCTGCCGTGCGGCGGGTGCTGGTGATGCGCCTGCAGTTGGCCGGCTACCGGGTGATCTGTGCGGAAGACGGCGAAGAAGCCCTCACCTTGTTCCACCAAGAGCAGCCCGATTTGGTGGTGCTCGATGTGATGCTGCCCAAGCTGGATGGCTTCGCTGTGTGTCGGCGTTTGCGGGCCGAATCCTGCGTGCCAATTATTTTCCTCTCGGCCCTGGATGCCATTGCCGAGCGGGTTTCGGGCCTCGATCTCGGTGCCGACGACTATCTCCCCAAACCCTTTAGTCCGAAAGAACTCGAAGCCCGGATCGCCACGATCCTGCGCCGGGTGGGCCGCGGCTCAGCTTCCGCCGAACCCCGGGAGGTGCTCACGGGCAGCGGGGTGCTCCGCGTTGGCGATCTGGTGGTCGACACCAACCGCCGCCAGGTGACCCGCGATAGTGAGCGCATCGGCCTCACCTACACGGAATTCAGCCTGCTGGAACTGTTGTTCCGCGAGCCGGGCCGGGTGGTGCCCCGGGCTGAGATCCTCGAGCAGCTGTGGGGCTACCCGCCGCGCCGCGCCGCCGACCTGCGGGTGGTGGATGTTTACGTCGCGCGCCTGCGCGGCAAGCTCGAGCCCGATCCCCGCAACCCGGAGTTGATCCTCACGGTGCGCGGCACCGGCTATGCCTCCCAGCGGATGGGAGATGGGGTTCTTTCGGCGGCGGTGTCCTAGCTGCCAGAGCGGCGCTCCTGCAGGATGGGCCGATCTGAGTAGCCCACGGCCTTGTCGGATCTGCGCGAGACCCGTCTTGAGAAAGCTGAAGCCCTAGCGGCCATCGGCCAGGGGCCCTATGGCCTGCGCTTTGAGCCCAGCCATCGCCATGGCCAGCTCCAGGCGGCCCATGCCGATCTCCCGAACGGTGAGGAGCGCGATGTGGCTGTGGCCGTGGCCGGCCGGGTGATGACCCGCCGGGTGATGGGCAAATTGGCCTTTTTCACCCTGGCCGATGAGACCGGTCCGATCCAGCTCTTTATTGAAAAGGCCACCCTGGAAGCGGAGATCCCGGAGGATCCCGAAGCCTTTGCCCACCTCACCAGCCTGGTGGATGCCGGCGATCTGATCGGTGTGAAAGGCACCCTGCGCCGCACCGACCGCGGCGAGCTTTCGGTGAAGGTGAAGGGCTGGACCATGCTCACCAAAAGCCTTCAGCCCCTGCCCGATAAGTGGCATGGCCTGGCCGATGTGGAGAAGCGCTACCGCCAGCGCTATCTCGATTTGATCGTCTCCCCCGATACCCGCGAAACCTTCCGCCGCCGCGCCCTGATGGTGAGCGCCATGCGCCGCTGGCTCGATGCCCGGGATTTCCTGGAGATCGAAACGCCCGTGCTGCAGAGCGTGCCCGGCGGGGCCGATGCCCGGCCGTTTGAAACCCACCACAACGCCCTGGACCTACCCCTCACCCTGCGCATCGCCACCGAGCTGCACCTC
>CAMDSS010000090.1 GCA_945907085.1 Cyanobium sp. NIES-981
GCAGAGCGCTACCGGCTCTGGCTTGTCGACCACACCCGGAGGCAACGGGCCCTCGAGCTTGAAGTGGAACGCCGGGCCCAGGCCCTCAAACAGCTCAACCCCGAGGTTGTGCAACGCAGCCCTAACAAGCCAGGATCCTTCGCGCTGAACCGCCAGGCTGTAGAGAAGTACAGCAACTGCGATCCCCAGGCTTTTTGAGGAAAGGCAACTCTAGGTATCGCATTGGGCTTGGCATGGGCCCAGTTCTGGCGGCAGGCCTGGGCTGCCTGATGGGGCTTGTCGCCCAGTCCAAAGAGCTGCCAGTACCGATGGGCTGCCTGGGTGACTACGGCACCACGGGTTGTGCGGCCCTGATTTACAGCCAAATGGTTTGCGATCCGGCCTTTGCGGCCGTGCCCCAGCCCCTGCTGAGCCTGCAGCTGGACGAGGCCTTCAAGACAGCCGGGCTGCAATCGGCCGAACTGCAGGTGGACGGGGTGGTGAGCACGGCCCTGGCACGGTTCATCCCGAAGATGTGCCCCAAGTTGCTCCAGCCCCTGCAAGGGCTCAGGAACTAAGATGCGACGGCTTCCGCAGTCGCAGAAGCAACCTCTGGAGAGGTGGTCGAGTGGTTGATGGCTCTGGTCTTGAAAACCAGCGAAGTGAAAGCTTCCGTGGGTTCGAATCCCACCCTCTCCGTTTCAGGCTCCCACCGGGTCTATGGGCCCGTTGGCACCGTTAGCGCAATTCCAAAATCGCCAACCTGGCATCAATACTGAGGGCGTGGGAGAGGATTTTTTCACCCCGATCCCAGGCACAGCGCCTTGAGAGGAGTTCCAAATCATCAAACCAGCTTGACTTCGTCATCTGGCCACCATGCAGACGAATGTGATACACAAAGTCGTCGATCACGACACCTGGAGCCATCGAGGTCACGGCGATCATCATGCCGATATCTTCACCCTGGGATAGGCCCATCCAGCCCCCGGCCCTTTTCAAGAGATTGGATTCGACCAGCAACGTTGTGGGCCCCAGGGGAATGCTGGCGCCTGGCTCCGGCCAGGCACGCCAAACGTCTCCAGGCAAACAGCAGCCTGCGGGCAGGATTTGGGGATCGGATTTGAAGTCGTCGGTACAGTAGCCAGCCGACCACAGGGCATTGGGCTGATCGTAGATTGCGCTCAGCCTTTTATCGAGCGACTGCGGGTAAAGCCAGTCGTCATCGTCGGCACTGGTAATCCAATCACCGCCGGCCACAACAAGACCCAGATTGCGGGCTGCGGATTGTCCAATCTGCCGTTTGGTGGAGAGAACGGTTGCTCGATCAACCAACTCATTGGGAATGTTGTCAGCGGTATTACCGTCGACAACAATCACATGTTCAACATTGCAGACATTCTCGGTGAGGCTCTGATTCAGTTCCACCAACATCCCCAACCTGTCAGGCAACAGCCTGGTGGGGGTAATCACACTGACAGTCTCTGGAATGTGCTGACGCTTTTCCTGGTTCTTTAGCTTAGCCGACCCAAGAGACGCCACCAAAAGGAGCCCGCTTCTCTGCAGTTGCAACGCCCGTGCTCGTTTTATGACAAGCCCCCGTCAGGGCGCAACGCGATCCATAGCTTTCTGAGGTTGAACCACCCATCCCATGGCGACAAGTGTTCCGATGGCCAAGAAATGTCTAGCGGAGCTGCTAGGCACCTTCTGGCTCGTGCTGGGCGGTTGCGGCAGCGCCGTTCTGGCCGCCAAGTTTCCCTATGACAATGCACAAATCAATCCGCTGGGGCTGGGCTTTTTAGGCGTCGCCCTTGCCTTTGGCCTCACCCTGCTCACGATGGTCTATGCCATTGGTCCGATCTCGGGCTGCCACATCAACCCGGCGGTGAGCTTTGGCCTCTGGGCTGGGGGCCGCTTCAAGGGCTCCCATCTCCTGCCCTACATCGTTGCCCAAGTTGTGGGCGGCGTTCTTGGCGGCGGCGTGATCAAGCTGGTTGCCAGCGGCAGGCCAGGCTTTGTGCTGGCGGGTTCCAACCCCTTGGCCACCAATGGCTTCGGGCTCCACTCACCCGGAGGCTATGGATTCCTGGCAGCCCTGGTGATCGAAGTGGTGCTGAGCTGTTTCTTTCTGCTGGTCATCCTGGGCGCCACCCATCACCTAGCTCCAACTGGATTTGCGGGTGTGGCTATCGGCCTGGCTCTCACCCTGATTCACCTGATCAGCATTCCTGTCACCAATACCTCGGTGAACCCAGCCCGAAGCACCGGCGTGGCCCTCTGGGTGGGGGGAGCGGCGACGGAGCAGCTGTGGTTGTTCTGGCTGGCACCCATCCTGGGTGCACTCATGGGCGGCTGGATCTACCGCAACCTGCTGACAGCAGAGGTCACCGGCACATAGGTTGATGCCATGAGGCTCCTTCCCGGCAAGCAACGTCCCCAGTGGTTGCGGATGGCTGCCCAGGTTGGGGCGGGAGCCCTGGTGCTTGCGGCGTTGGTCAGCGCCCTGCCGGTGCTGTTGATGGTCAGCCTGGTGACGGCATTGGCCCTAATCCCCACCCTGCGCGAACTCCGCAAGGAGATGGACAAATCCGGCCTCGGAACGGATGGTCCGGCCCGGGAACAAATGGTGGACATAACCCCCATCCACAGTCGCGTCGTTCAAGGCTTCTGGAGCTTTTGGCGTCGTCAGCGCTAGGAGCCAGAACCCAAAACCCACAGCCCAAATCCCACACCCCCCCTAGGGAAGGGCCACCAGTAGGGCTCCCGCTGCCATCAGCACAACGCCAATCCACCCCCTGGGGCCCAACTGTTCTCCCAAAACCCAGACGCCAAACACGGCAATCAGCACCACACTGAGCTTGTCGATGGCGGCCACCCGCGCGACAGGCCCTAACTGGAGGGCCTTGAAATAACACAGCCAGGAGGCTCCGGTAGCAAGACCTGACAGGGCAAGGGCCGCAAGGCTGACCCGGGGAAGAAGCACGAGCTGATGCCAGCACAGTTGGCCATTGATCGCGAGCAAACCCGTAAGGGCCACCACCACCACGACGGTGCGGAGCAAGGTGGCGAGGTTGCTGTCGATTCCCCCAACCCCAATTTGGGCAAGAACAGCGGTCAAAGCTGCCAGAACAGCTGCGCCAGCGGCCCACAGTTGCCAGCCAACCATCAGCGTCCCCCCTGTCGCCCCAGTCTGACGAGGCGGTTTACCGGTAGCCCCCCCCCAAAAGTATGCGAGGTTTTGGATGGCGAAGGGGCCATGGAGCACCTGGAAGACCATGGAGCCAAATACCGAACCTTCGTCCAAGAAACCCATGCCCTTCAAACCTCTATCACGCCTACAGGTCCTGGTCACCGCAATGGCTCTTGGCACTGCAGGGGCAATGGCCCCAACGGCACAAGCCCAAAGCTTTCGGGACAACGTGATCAACCAACGCTGTACGAAGGCAGCTACGGACGATTTCGCCAAATTGGCCAAGACACCGCCGGCTGGCTTTATCCCCTTCACCTGCAGCTGCGTGGTCCAAGAGATCAATGCCCAAGTACCCGTTGACCAGGCCAGGGCAACCTGCAAAGCCCAGGCCATTGCAAAATTCGGAAAACCCTGATGACCGGGCAGTGGCCAAAACCCATGCCGCCTCCCGTTGAAAAGGTTGGCCAACCCACTTCAAGACACCATCACATCAAGCACCAGTGAGCAAGTTTCAATCCATTATTTCGACTATTGCAGCCCTCGGCACAATCGCAGTCACTTCAGTGACGGCCTACAAGGTCTTTGAAAGCCAGCAGGTCAATAGCACAAAACAACAAACAATTATCGAAGATCTCAAACGCCAACTTCTCGAAAAGAAAGTAGAAGCCGAACAACCCACCCCCACCATGGCAGTACCGGCTCAAACAACCGCGCCCGACCCCTTGGCCGCCGGATCAGCATCGGCGCCACCACTTCCCCCCCTGACGAATTAACCCGTTGCCCAATCACCCATTGGGGTGATCACACGCCTCACCCAAATGGGTGAATCACGGGCAGAATTAAGGGACTGAGCGGCCAACGGTTAAGCCCAAATCGACTGGGACGCAAGGATTATCCCGAGAGGAAGCCAAATTTGAAACACAAAAGTTAATCAATGATCGTCAAAACCGCTGTCAATCAGTCATAGCATCAATGCATCAACGGTTGGCTAACGCTTGTGGTCTCCATTGCGCAGCGCAGAGCATTCCAGCCGGAACCCAGCGAGTTCCTTGCCGTCACCTGGCAAAAGATGTGCCAAATCGGCATGCCAGCGGGAATCGAAGAAACCCAAAAACATAAAATTATTGCCTTAAACATCGCCAACCTGATTGGGATTTTACCTCTCAGATTCATTCTTGGAGTGAACTATGCCCTAGCAGGTCAATGGCCATCTGCAATCTTGATGGCTATAGCGTTTGCAACAGTTGGCAGCATCGTCCTGCTGAGAATGGGCGGCCGTCTGAGCTTTGGAATTTATCGCCAGTCCACAATTCTCTTCACCTTTATTTGCCCAGTCCTACTCACATTCATGCTTGTGGGATATGAAGGAAGCAGCATGGTCGTCATATGGTCGCTACTTTGCCCCTTACTTGGCCTTCTTCTTGGCGAAACCAACACAGCACTCAGGTGGTTTTACCTCTTTCTCGTTGCCAATGGTTTAGTTCTTGGGGTTCAGGGAAGCCTCATGGCCATTCCAGCCAGCCCAATCGAATGGCGCAACAACCTTGCTGCCTTCAATGTCATCGGGATTGGCAGCCTATTATTCCTTGGCCTGCGGTACTTCTTTAATCAGCGACAAGTTACACTTGAGAAACTTGATCACTTTGCAGCTCTTGCAGCCCATGAATTACGCAATCCAGTAAGCACGATTTTGATCGCATTAAACCACTTAATGCGCAACTCCAGCGAACTAACAACATCCAATCAGAAGGCGCTCTATGCAGCCACCCATGAAGCAGAGCGCTGCAAGCATTTGCTGAATGATCTTCTCGATATGAGTCGGGGCAAAGAGGCCGGCATCAAGCTATCGCTCCAATCGGTTGATGTGCTTCCGGTCCTAGCGGCTGCAGCTCGAAAAGCCACCCAATGCCTCGATGCTGTAGTCAATATCGAATGCAAACTAAATCCTCAGCAAAGGATTGCGGTGGTCGACCACGACCACCTGGAACAGGTCATCTATAACTTGGTTGAAAACAGTTCCAAGTATGCCAATCATCAACAGCCAATCGAGCTATCCATCAAGGCTCATCCATACAAAAAAGAACTAACAATTCGGGTATCAGATTACGGCAAAGAACTAACCAGCAGGGAGATTGATCAGATCTTTAACCCCTTTTTCCGCGCTCAAAACGCAAGTGGCAAAGTGGGTAGCGGCCTTGGACTCTATTTTGTGCGCAGCATCATAGAAACCATGAATGGCAGAGTGAGCGCCGAAGCAAGAAATGGCGGTGGACTAGAGGTCACGATCTGCGTGCCAACGGGCAGATCCTGAACTTCCCCTATGCCTACAATCCTCTTCGTAGAAGACAATCTTGCTCTGGCCCAATGCCTATGCATTGAACTTGAGACAGAAGGGTTTATGGCAGAAACGACGCCTGATGGCGCCCAGGCGTTAAGAAGATTGAGGCAGCCAGAGCCCGTTGATCTCGTACTACTCGACTGGGACCTGCCTGACTTCAGTGGCCTGGAACTCTTGCAAGTGATGCGCAAAAATAATTATATACAGCCTGTGATGATGTTGACAGCCCACGATGCTGTTGATCATAAGGTTTTGGCACTACAATCCAGTGCCGACGATTACCTTGCCAAGCCCTTTTCATTCGACGAGCTTCAAGCCAGGATTGGTGCCTTATTGCGACGCAGCACAAGTCAGAAACAGTCCGAAAAGCAATTGGCTGGCAACAAGCCAATGGAATCGCACCTGCTTGGCATGCTATCGAGCCGTGAACGAGAAGTACTTCAACATCTTGGCGAGGGAGAAAGCAATGCTGAGATTGGAGAGGCACTCTGCATTAGCCAAGAGACGGTTAAATAACACGTGAAGTCACTATTGCACAAACTAAAGGCCAAGGATCGCACCCATGCTGTTGTGATTGCTTTCCATCAAGGATTAATTTGAGATCAAGCTTCCTTAGGGTCTAACGCCTAGTCGTTAGACCCTGCTCGAGAAGAAAAGCCGCAAGATTGCTTATGCTACGGCCCTCATAGCCTGAACGCTCAATTAATTGATCCAGGATCGCGAAAGGAACGGTGATCGTGATTCGTTTCGGCGCTTTTTGCTGGACGCCCAAGGTATTTTGTTGCAACTGATACAGGTTCATGGTTGGTTAATGGCTGGATAGGTTGCCGTTTGGCTTACCAAGTATCTGCTGTATTTCTGCTGCTGTCGTCCCTCAAATGGGGGAACTACGCAACCTCAAATGAGGGATAAAACAATGTAGCGATTTTAACCAAGCCCGCGGCATTAACGCACCTTTGGAAACCCCATCTCCACGCCGATCCACCAGTTAAAGAACGGCTCAATCCGAAAGCAGGAGCCATGGTGTTGGCGTCGGTACGGCTGTTCTGCCCCTGATCTAAAGCCGATCACGTCGGCTGGGTTCCAGGCCAGTAGGGATGACCTATCCAGCCTCCTCGGCCCGAAAAGCAAACCCGATGCCATTGCGATTACCTGCTTGTACCTCCACCATGATCGGCCTGCTAGGAACAAGCCTGCTGATCAGCAGCCAGTCCGTGAAACCTGGCAAAACCCAAATACAACAGGGGCTGAGCAACCCAACTCCCGGGGTGGTGTGCGACCAGATGGCGGCCACTTGCTTCGACCGTCAGGGAGCGTCGGTGCGCCTCACCCAGACCTACTTCGGCAACAATGCCGCGACCAGGCTCAATAAACAGTTAAGCGGGAGACCTGCCACCAGCGAGGTTCTACTCAGCAACGGCGCCTTGTGTGATCTGAGGGGAATGACCTGCTGGAGCGATGGCTGGCGCAGAAGCCAAGTTTCGACCCAGCTCAGCCAGCAATTATTTGGATTGCCTCCGTCCTCGAACTCTGACTACAACAATGGCCTCCAGGGTCTACAAACTCCCCGAGCGGGAGTTGCCTGTGATCCAAGCACCAAAACCTGCTACGACCAAAGCGGGCTATCCCTTGGGCTTACGAGGGATTACTTCGGCTCCTATGCCGAGCAAACAGCCCTACGCAACCTGGCGGGCCAAATGCCGCCACAGCAGTTCCGGTTGAGCACGGGCAGCTCCTGTGATATGACAGCACGCACCTGTTGGAATGACGTGTGGAGCCGGCAACAGGTGAATAGGGCTCTTACCAACCAACTCTTTAGCCCTGGTGGAATCGGCAGCAACCCATCGACCGACTACCAAACCAGCTCCACAGAAACCCGCCAAGCCCAATGCACAGTCAGCCGCTGGTTCCAAACACTTGTCAAGGGCAGCTGTGAAGTACGCGAAACAACCAACAACCTTGGACGCCTCCTGGAAGTGAACCTCCAGGACGGATCCCGCTACACCATCAC
>CAMDSS010000091.1 GCA_945907085.1 Cyanobium sp. NIES-981
CTGGCTGGCGGCCCCCGCCCTCACCGCCAAGACGGGGCGGCCGTTGCGCTCCGAAACCACGCTGTCCTGCAGCAGGGCGCCGTAGCGACGCACCAGGTCTTGCAGCCGATCGCGCCGCTCCCGACGGGCCTCCATGAGCTGGCGACGCAGGCCTTCGAGGGGGGCGCTAGCCCGATCGGCGATGCGTCCGCCCTCTTCAAGGGAAAACAGCAGGCGTTGCTCCAGGTCCGGAAGCGTGCGCAACGCGCTCAGCAAGGCCGTACACACGGGCCGCAGCTCGGGCTCATCGATGGCGCGCCTGAGGCGCCGCGCCGCCGCCAGCGTGGTGGCCACATCGAGCAGGGACTCACCGCCAGCGCAGCCCCCCTTGGCGCAGTGGGCCACCACCCCAGCGATATCGGCAACCCCTTGGAAGCTCAAGCCGCCCCCCCCGGCCGCCGCCATCAACCCATCAAGGCCCAGCAGTTCGGTGGTTTCAGCCAGTAGGGATTGGCTGTGCTCGAGGCTCTCGGGCAGGGGGAGGGCAAGGCAGGCCCGTTGGCCCGCCGTGGTGCTGGCAAAGATGGCCAACTGCTCAGCAAGCCGCGGCCACTCCAACAACCCCAGCGCCTCGGCCTGAATGGTGGTCACCGCTGGATCGCTCACCCGAGCCGCGCCGGAATGGACGCCTGCCCCGCCACGTTGGACGGGATGCCTTCTGCGGGCTCGTACAACATCTCGAGCCAGTTGCCCTCGGGATCCTGCACATAAAAACTGGCCGTACCGTCGCGGTGGTCATGGACGGGGCCGACGCTGTGGCCCGTGGCGCTCAGCTGGGCGTGGATGGCATCCACCTCGGAACGGCACTTGAAATGGAAGGCGAAATGGGGGCCGGCGGCCTTGTAGGCCGGACTCAGCAGGGCCACGCCATCGCCGGTTTCAGGCGACTGCAGATAGGCCCAATCCTCAGCCTGCCAGGTCAATCTCAGCCCAAGGGAGCGGTAAAAGGAAACGGCACGTTCCATGTCTTCGACCCGAAGGGCGACGTGGCCTAGCCGGTGGGCGGAGCCAGGCTTGTTCACCAGGCCAGGACTGTTGGCCGGGTCATGTCTGTTAGGGGTTGCCATGGCATATCGATTGCTGATTTCATTCTCAACGGCCTTTGACCAGGCCGGCGAGGCGGCGGCGAAGCCAAAATTCAGTGATCGTCCAGACTAGATCCTCCAAAGCCCATTCAGATCGTGACAGCCAGGCAAGCTGGTCAACCCAGCAGCTTCTGGATCACCAACCGAGGCGTGGTTGCCATCTGCTATTTGGTCCTAGTCGTCATCTTTTTTGCGACTGACGCGATAGGCGGACCAGCTCGCGCCTACGTCAGCGGTGACCTGGGCAGCACTCCCTTCATCAGTGCGTGGTTCTCCCTGACATTCCTGATCGCAGCTGTCCTCATCATGCCGCTGGTCGGCAGCCTGCAAAAAAAATTCGGAACAAAAAAGTTAACCACAATTGGCTGCGGAGTTTTCGGAATAGCTTGCATTGCGAGCTCGCTTGCCCAAGAGCCATCGTTCTTTATCGCAATGCGAGCCCTCCAAGGGCTAGGAGGAGGAATCATTCCAGGCTGTGCTGGAGGCTACCTAGGTGGACAGCTCGGAGAAAAATACAATCCAATCGGCAAAGGATTATCTGCACTTGGCCTAGTTATTGGCGGAACGGGTGGAATCTCTATATCAGCATTTTTCACTTGGAACATGAGTTGGAGAATACTGTATTTGAGCCTAGGAATCGCGATATTGGCCACCGTAGCAGCGATCCAGAAACTGATGCCAGAGTCCACATACGAACCGAAAACAGAAATCAACTGGCCAGACTACTTACTAATGGCTGGAGGCTTTGGAACCGCGATGGCCCTAGCAGAAGTAGGGAACCAAAGAGAATGGCTAAACAGCAACACATTTGTTGCCCTAGGAGTCACATCAGCGGCCCTACTCGGACTATTTGGGTGGAAATTGTCAGAGGGCTCGTCGCTGTTCGACCTTAGAATATTCAAAGACGTCAACTTCTGCATATCGACTTTCAACCTTAGCGTGTTGATGTTTTTACTGTTTTCAGTGTTTGCCATCATCCCTCGCTTCCTCACGATTGTAACTGGCAACACAATCAGCAATTATGGCGCAGCCTCGCTATCGCTTTGGCTTACAAGTACATTTGCAGCCTTCTTAGTGAGTCCCGGAGTCAATCCATTCGTAATTGCCAAAAACATTAAAACGAAAAAAATACTTGCCAGCATCTGCATCGCAGGCCTTGGGATGACAACCCTTTGGATGTCGTACACATCCGCCCAAGAAAGCGACATTAACGTCATGATGAAGTTAGGAGTATTCGGATTCTTCTATGGAATACTCCAATGCCTGGAAATCCAAATGAGTTTTGTGACGATGCCTCCCTTGCTGATGACATCAGCAGCTTCAATTCTCTTCTTCTGCAGCAATTTACAAAAAGCATTAGCTGGCAGCATCAATGCTGCCATTCTCACCGTTACCTCCCAAGGAAGTTGGGACACTTTCAGGGGGGCCATAACCGAAGACAATGCAGCTCTGATACCCTTCAAAAACAGCATTCTTGGCCATCCTAATGGCCCTGATGGATCCAATTGGAGTGCAGGATCCCTCGAGCTCATCAATCGCGCTATCGCGAAGCAAGCCGAAGTCCTCAGTTTCATTGATGTATCCCACTGGATCGGGGTCGTACTCCTTGTCAGCTGCTTCCTCCCCCTCCTGCACCGAGAGGCTAAAGCAAACAAAGATTCTGGGAAAGCGTAGTCTTGCGATAAAGTATGAGTATTAGAGGAATCCCGATGGCAACAGATAAAATGCTGCAGCCCGAGGGCGATGAGACTCTTAACACCCAGGGAGAAGATTCGAAAACCGAAAAAATAAGTCCTTCAAAACAAAAACAAAAAACCTTTGTTGCTGTCACTGCCGTTGCTGGAGCAGCAGGGGCAGGGCTTCTCGCCTACTTTAGCCATAGCCACTACTTTCCAAGCACAAACGACGCCTATGTCCAGGCCTATACAATCAACGTTTCACCCTATGTGGAGGGGTACATCAAGACAATCAATGTTGTCCCCAATAAATTTGTCAAGAAAGGTACTCTACTTTATGAAATCGTTCCTCTCCCCTTTCAGCTAACTGTCAAGCAGAAAGAAATGGAGACGGAAGCAGCGATTCATAAAAAAGCAAGCCTGGAAAAACAACTTCTACAAGCTCAACAAGGCCTGAACGATCAAGCCGAACGGCTATGGCTCATTGATCTCAACGATCAGCGGTACAAATTTTTAGAAAAAAGGCAAGTTGTGTCTCTGGAAAAAAGCCAAGAGTTTGAAGCCTCAAAGCAAGAGCTAAAGGCCGAGGTCAACAGCGCCCGCCTCGAAATCGAAAGAGTAAAAACGTTAATTCTCGAACAAGAAGGAAATATAAAAGCCCTAAGAGCCGCAATGAACAATGCAAAAGTCAATCTAAATTACACTCGCTATTACGCCCCCATTGATGCCTATGTCAACAATAACTTCTCAATCCGAGCAGGCCAATACGTCAAGCCTGGAGATGTCATGTTCAAGCTAGTCGACAATACGCAATGGTGGGTTGACGCCAATTTCATGGAATCGCAAATTGGCAGAATTCGCCGTGGGATGCCTGCCAATATCACTCTAGACATGTATCCAGGAGTAAAATTTTATGGCAATGTGACTACCATCAGCCAGGGCAGCGGAGCCTATTACTCACTTTTGCCCCCCCAAAATGCAACTGGAAATTGGGTGAAAGTACCACAGCGATTCCCGGTACAAATCAAACTACAACAAAATAGTCGACATCCCTTGCGGGCTGGCTCAACCGCACGGGCTCAAGTCAACACTTTATAGCAAAAATTGTTTCAAGGAGTATTGGCAAGAGTCAAAGGCAAAAGAACAGGCACGGAGGGCTTCGTTGGCACAGGCAATAGCTCCCGAAGCAGTTGGGCATAGCTAAGATTAGCGTCTGTAACTGCTTCAGCTCGCTGCTCCAGCGCAATGGTCAGCTTTGTCACAGTATCGGAAAGGTCGGTATAGTTTGCTAACCCAAACTCATAGCGGGCTCTTGCATCACGATAGGCCTCACGTGCGGCGCGAAAAGAGGAATTAGCAGCACCTATTTGCTCTATAGCAGCTGTATGATCAAAATAGGCCGTCTCCAACCTTTGCCGGATTGCATTGCGTTCTTCAGCCTCCGCTTGCGCGGATTGCTCAGCAGCAGCCTTAGTGGCAGCAACCTGACCCGATGTGATACCAGCATCAAACAAACGCCAATTCATCCTTAAACCAGCGGCCCATTCAGATTGCTGGTTCTGCAGGGAAGGAACAACTGCTCCCTGACCACAGCAATTATTGATATTGATATTGGATTGGTTGATCTGGGAAGGGCTATACCCAGCCCCAATAAAAAGCCGCAAGGTAGGCAGAAGCTCAGCAGCCTGGCGATCAGCTTCCTTCAGCAGGACCGCGCGTGCAGCCTGTATGGCCTGCAAACTTGGATTATCTTGAAACCCCTTGATGATGGTTTGTTCAAGATTTAGCGGCCAAGGAGGTTGCAAACGAACGGCATCCTTCGCAACCAACGTCACATCAAATGAGACATTAATAAGATTGCTCAATCTTCTTTGGCTACTTTTTTGAATGGCCTTTGCTTTCATTAGTCGAAAGCGACTTTGCTCCAAAACAGAGTCTGCTCGCAACACGTCAATCCGAGGCACAAGGCCAACAGCTTTAATCTGCAGAATTTGATCCCGAATCAGGGTATCATTATTAACCACAACTTGCCTAATGCGGACAAGTTGATCCGCTAACTGAAGTGCATAATATGCCTGGCTAACATCCAACTGAAGCTGCCTTAATCGGCTTCCATAGAGCTGCTCGGACTCCAGAAGCTTTTTTTCGGCTTTACCCAAAGAAGCATCCCTCTCGAAGCTGATGAGCTCATAATCCACCCGTAACCCAGCAAGCCCCGTCAAAAGATTGGTCTGATAACTATTCGTGCCTCCAGTGGGGACATAAAAAGCCGAATTGGGGGAATAGATCGCCTCGTTTCCCTGCAGGGCTTGATTTGAATCAAATCTCTGGCCATAACCGCCGCCGAGATCAAGACTCAGTATGGGGAAAAAACGTCCTCTAATCGAACGAAGCGTAGCTCGCTGCTCATCGACAAAAGCAATTTGCCTTTTGAGTTTTGGATCATTATTGACAGCCAAGGCAAGTGCTTCCTGCAAATCAACCGAAACTTTTCTTTGAATAGCGACCTCATTGGGTTGATCAGGCAAAGCACCCGCAGCAGGAGCAGGAAGTCCTCTCAGCAAAGGGCGCATATCTTTCTGTTCTTCCGGCTTGACGATAGAAAGCGGCGGAGCAATCAGGTTGAGCTGATCAATTTCTTTCTGATAGATCTCAAAACTGCGCATCAAGGACTTGATCCCTGCAGGCTTAGGACTGGCCGACGCAACAGCCAAGGGCAAACTAAAGATCAACAGGCCTGAAGCTGCCCCCATGAGCACAGCTGTTTCCCTGACAGTGCAGATCATTGCCCTTTTAGCGCAGACCAATTGCTCTCCAAGCAAGCCCCACATCAGCGCAAGCAGCGATCGCCAATGATCACCAAAAATCAACACCTTCAGCCTAAACCCATAACCTAAAACCATTGGACAGCCAACTGGTGCAACCAAAACGGCAGGGAAACCTCCCCAATTGTTGACCAGCTGATCGGAAAGCCTTTTGGCTACCCACCAGCCAACAGCTCGATCCTCAGGCACCGGCCCTCGGGAACCAGGCTTCGGTGGTGGACACCACCGCCACCAAGCAAGCCATGCCGGTGAGGG
The DNA here is from genome assembly GCA_945907085.1 of Cyanobium sp. NIES-981. GTDB lineage: Bacteria > Cyanobacteriota > Cyanobacteriia > PCC-6307 > Cyanobiaceae > Cyanobium_A. The sequence continues at coordinate 5,881 of CAMDSS010000091.1, forward strand.
CCTGCCAGGGATAGGCCCCATTGGGATGGGTGACCACAAAAGGGAGCAAGGCCAGGCCAAGGCAGGGGGGACAGGTCAGGTGCGCCAGACGCAGCAAGCCCAGGGTGATCAGCACGGCCAAACAGGCGGCCCAGGGCACCACGCCGAAGGCCGCCACCAGGCCATAGCCAGCCCAAGCCGCCCCGGTGCCCACCACCATCATCGCGCCGCCGCGGCCAAGCCACGGGCTGTGGTGGGGTAGGGCGAGCATGTCGTAGGCGATCACCAGCAGCGGCGGAAACAGCACCAACGGCGAATCCCAGATCTTCACAAACACCAGCCCAAGGGCAAGGAACACCGCCAGGGCCCCGGCCCAGCGCCGCAAGGGCACCGTGGGGGTCATCGCAAAACTCGACTCAATCCGATCCAATGCCGTGGCGGAACCCTCCTCATTGGGGGAGCTGGTTGTGGGGGCAGGCGCCAGCCGCCGGGCGCGCCATTGGGAAAGCAAGGCCAAGCCACCGGTGCCCACCAGGATCGAAACCGGATAGGCCCAATCGTGAATCCCGAGGGCTAGGGGCAAAACGCCGGCGGAAATCGCTGGCACGATCGGCGAGCGCAGGCCGCGGATGATCAGCAGGCAACCCACCACATCCAGGCCCAGCGCCAGTGGGCCGTAGGGCAACGAGCGGGTAATCGCCACCCCAAGCAAGGCCGTCAGGAAAGGGGTCAGCATCAGCAGGCGGGGCGACGTCGCCCACGGACCCTTGGGGTCGGTGAAGATCACCCAGGCCAGGGCCCCCAGCTCGGGGAAGAGCACGTAGGCCTGGCCTGTGGCCTTCGCGATTGCCGTGATCAAGCCAATGAAGAGCGCCGTGGCCAAAGCCCATGTCACGTGTTGCCTTGGGCCCATGGCCGCTGAGCTGGTCAACCCTCCCGCAACCACTGGGCCGCGTCACAGGCGTGGTACGTGAGGATCAGATCGGCTCCGGCCCGCTTGAAACAGAGCAGGGTTTCGAGCACCACGGCCCGCTCATCGATCCAGCCCTTCTCAGCCGCAGCCTTCACCATCGCGTATTCGCCGCTCACGTTGTAAGCCGCAATCGGCAGCTCACTTTCGGCACGCAAGCGATAAATGATGTCGAGGTAGGCCAAGCCTGGTTTCACCATCATGATGTCGGCCCCTTCGGTTTCATCGAGCTGGGCCTCGGTGATGGCTTCGCGGCCATTGGCCGGATCCATTTGGTAGGTGCTCTTGTCCTTGGGGATTGGCTTGCTGGCTAGGGCCCGGGGTGCCGAATCCAGGGCTTCGCGGAAGGGGCCGTAGTAGGCGGAGGCATATTTAGCCGTGTAGCTAATGATCCCTACATGCTCAAAGCCCTCCTCATCGAGGGCTTCGCGGATGGAACCAACGCGCCCATCCATCATGTCGCTCGGACCAATCAAATCGGCACCGGCCCTGGCCTGGGCAATGGCCTGCTTGCAAAGCAGCGCCACAGTTTCATCGTTGAGCACCACCCCCTCCTCACTGACGATGCCGTCATGGCCATCACAGGAGTAGGGATCCAGGGCGACGTCGGTCATGATCGCCATCTCCGGATGCACCTCCTTGAGCCGGCGAATGGCCCGGGGGATCAGGCCACCTTC
>CAMDSS010000092.1 GCA_945907085.1 Cyanobium sp. NIES-981
GCCACGGCACCGAACACCACGGTTTGGGCATTGGCCTTGGTGGCGAGGGTGACCAGCAGGCAGCCGGTGATCACAAAGCCGAGGCCCGCCAGGGTGAGCCGCCATTCGCCAAAGCGTTTGACCAGGGGGCCAATCAGGGCGCCCTGCACAACGGTGGCCACCACCCCCACCACCAAAAAGGCACTGGCGGCCAGGCCTGGACCCCAGTCGAAGACTTGTTTGAAATAGAGCACCAGCACGGCGGTGAAGCCGTTGAAGGCCATAAAGAAGAGGAAAAACGCCAGGCAGAGCCGCCGTACCTGGGGGTTGGAGAACACCTTGGCCAGTTGGCTTAAGGGCTGCAGTTCCCGCTTGCGGGGCAGGCTGATGCGGGCCTCGATCGGATGGGTTTCGGGCAGGAGCACCAGCACCAGCACCAGGTTGATGGCGGCGATTGCTGCCGCCACGACCAGGGGCAGGGTCACATTGATGCTGCCCAGCAGGCCGCCCAGGGCTGGCCCCAGGATGAAGCCCAGGCCAAAGGCCACGCCAATGAGGCCAAAGGCTTTGGCCCGCTTTTCCGGTGGTGAGATATCGGCCAGTACGGCCCCGGCGGTGGCGGCGGTGCCACCGCTCATGCCATCGATCAACCGCGCCGTAAACAGGAGTGCCAGGGGAATCGTGCTCCCTGCGGCCCAGGGGATCGCTTGCCAGTCGATCGCCACGGTGATCGCAAACAGGCTCAGGCCCAGCAACGATCCCGCCACGCACCAGGTGATCACCGGCTTGCGGCCGTAGCGATCACTGAGGGCGCCAATCAGCGGGGTGAAGGCAAATTGGGCGATGGCGTAGCTGCCGGCCAGGAGCCCCAGGGTGCGTCCGTTGCTGGTGAAGCTCGCCAGCAGAAAGGGCAGCAGCGGGAAGACGATGCTCTCCCCGAGCCGGTCGTTGAGCAGGGTGAGAAAGGCGCACAGGTAGGTGGAGGGGCGCGGGGTGCTCAAGGTGCGCTCACCTGGGGGCAGGGGTTGGGGCCAAACATGCCGGTGAGTTTTTGGGTGCCCATGGCATAGATCTGCTGGGCTTGGCTGGGATTGCTGCTGGCGCCCTGGAGCTTGGCCGCAAATTGCTGGCAGGCCTGTTGCTGCTCTGGGTTGGCTGGGGCAGCGGTCACGGGAGTGGTGGCTGGAACAACTCCGGGGGCCGCTGTAGGGGCAGCAGCTGTGGGTGCCGGGATATCGGTGCAGGGGTTTTCACCAAACGTCTCCACCAGCTTCAGCACACCCTGTTGGTACACATATTGGGCTTGTTGGGGGTTTCCACTAACGGCCTGCAGCTTGCCCGCAAACTGTTGGCAGGCCTGGCGTTCCTGATAGCGGCGGACCAGGGGGCCGGCTTGGGCTTGGGGGATTTCCAGGGCGCTGGCGAGAACAAGCGCTAAGAGTGCAGGCGATCCGAGCCTGCCCGGGATGGTTGTGCGGATGGCCATCGTTATGTCTCAAGTTCTCTCACGTTATGGGCTGCTGCCAGCCATCGTCTGCCGCAGGGCTTCACAACGGCCGTTCCTTAAGAGGTCTTCAGCCTTGCCCAGACCAGCTGCCAAGGACGGGCTGCTCCCTTGGCGCCAGAGGTAGAAGCCGGCGTTCCAGATCAGGCCTTTGGCCAGGGGCCCTTCGCACCGCAGGGCCGCCAAAGCGTCTTCCCGCCATTGGGCCAGGGTGCCCAGGGCGCTTTCAGGTGCGCGCAGGTCGTAATCCCTTGCTTGGAGCAGGAGTCGCTCGGGTTCCGTCGATGGGGTGCGCCAATGGCCGGCTACGGCCACCCGGCTTGTCGGCAGGTCGACCCCGCCTTCCAAGCCTTTGACCGTTAGGCCTTCGTCTTGTCCAAGCAATCGCCATGTGGCTCCAGCCAGTTCTTCGGTGGGGGCATGCACAAAGCCGCTCACCTGAAGGGCTGACGAGAGGTAGCAACTCCACAACAATTCCAAGGTGGCAATGGGCGGGCGTTTGCCGATTTGCTCACGGATCGGCACCAGCTGTTCGGCCGCTGGGAAATGCTGCGGTTGGTGCAGCAGCGCCAGACCGTGGCATTGGAAATGGCGGGCCATGGCGGGCCAATCCAGTTGGGCGATCGGTAGATCCAGAGCCGCCAAGAGCTCTGCGTTGGTGGTGCCGTATTTCACGGGCATGGGAGCCCCGCCCTGCAGCACCACCCCCAGGCCCGCGCTTACCAAAACAAGGGCCGTGAGGGGGAGGAGCGGTGCGTCGCGGCAGCGTCCATCGAAGGGCACGCCAAAGCTCACCACGCCGCGCTCCACTGCGGGCAGGGTGGGCCCCATTTGGTGATAGGCCTCGAGCATCCCAGCCATTTCCTCAGGCCGGGGCCGCCGCAGGCGATGGGCAATCAGGAAAGCCCCCGCCTGGGCAGGGCTGGCCTGGCCAGCCAGGATGCGCTCGATCGCCTCGCGGGCCTCAGCTTGCGTCAGACCCGTGCTGGTGCGTTCCCCGCTGCCGAGCTTGCCAATCAGTTCGCGAAAGCGGCAAAACCCTGCACCTAGCTCTTCAGCCCTCTGGTGGCGACGCTGGCCGATCGGCTGCTGGTGATCGTGGGGCGGCAGCATGGGGGAACGGTTTCGCGGTGTAACCCTGGCAGTTGAGCGCCCCATGGCAACCCCACTTGTTTTGGTGGTGCATGGCCGCGCCGGTGGGTTGGTGCCTAGGGCCTTGCGGGAGTTGGCGGATGACCTGCAGGTTCGCCGCCAGGCGCCGGTGGTGCTTCAAGCCCTCACGGCGCCGTGCCTTCCAGCACCGGACAGCCTGGGACGTGGTTTGCGCACCTTGGTGCCCTTAATGCTGCTGCCTGGCGGCCACGTGCGGGTTGACTTGCCTGCCATCGCAGCCCATTGGCGCAGCTGTGGGCCCGTCCGGCGGGTTCCTTTTGTGGGGGCTTGGCCGTCTTGGCAACGGGTGCTGGCAGCAGAGCTGGCAGGGGGCCCCGATCCCCTTCTGTTGCACCACCCGCTTCACGGTGCTTTGGCCCAGCGCTATTTGGACTTTTTGGCGACCCAAACCGGCAGCCGCTTGGTGCCCGCTCCATACAGTGATGTCCCTGGCACGACGGCTCTGACGGCGCTCAACCTGGCCAACCGCGGACCTGTGCTGCCTTTGGCCCTTGCTGCCAATCGCTTGACCGACAGCCTGGGCTCCTTGGTTGGACCGCCCTTGATTGAGAGGAAGCGCTTTGCAGCGGTGTTGATGGAGCAGTTGGAGGCCCTGCCATGACGGCCACTGACGCCGCGATGGCCAACCCTTCGGGCCTGGAGATCCCATTGGGCAAGGTGTATTTGGTGGGGGCTGGCCCTGGTGATCCCGAGCTGCTCACCCTGAAGGCCCATCGCCTGCTGCAGCAGTGCGATGCCCTCGTCTACGACTCCCTTGTGCCCCAGCAGCTGCTGGATCTGGTGGGTGAGGGCTGCGAACTCCATTTTGTGGGCAAGCGCCGGGGCCACCATTCGGTGCCCCAGCCCAGCACCAATGCGGTGTTGGTGGAGCTCGCCAGGCGCCACGAGTGCATCGTGCGACTCAAAGGGGGTGATCCCTTTTTGTTTGGTCGCGGCGGCGAAGAAGCTGCCCATCTGGCCCGCCATGGGGTGAAGGCGGAGGTGGTGCCCGGGGTGACGGCCGGCATCGCCGCTCCCGCCTATGTGGGCATCCCCGTGACCCACCGCAAGGCCGGATCGAGCGTCACCTTTGTGACCGGCCACGAGGAAATCGACAAGGCTCGCCCCGGGGTGGATTGGCGGGGCCTGGCCCAAAGCAGCGACGGACTCGTTATCTATATGGGCCTGCACAATTTGCGGCGCATCGCCGAAGAGTTGGTGGCTGGGGGCCTGTCTGGGGCGACGCCGGCGGCAGTGATTCAGCAGGGCACGGTGAAGGGCCAGCGCCATCTGGTGTGTGCCCTCGGAGAGCTCGCCGATCGGGCTGAAGCGGAGGCCTTCGCGTCTCCCTCGATCGTGGTGGTGGGCCAGATGGTGGCGGAGCGGGTTGAGGGGGTGGCACCGGAGCCCGCCGATGTGGAGATGCCCATTCCCTTTTGATCGAGTCCGCGGTGCCTGTCCAAAGCGGTATCGGTGGGGCACGCAATCTGCAGGTCAATCGCTGAACTGGTCTGCGTATCCGGGTGTTTCGTAGCTCTCGCAACGCTTTTTGCCCCGGCGGCTCGGTTCACTGGAGTCACTACCCGGGCGTCTTGCTTGCGCCAGTTCCCATGTCGTCTTCCGCCTCCGGGGCCGCCATCGGCCGTTCGCCGATGTTTGAGCTCATTCCCTACGAGAAGTTTCGCGATACCCCCGCCGTTCGCTTCTTCGACATCACGGTTGCGGAATCCAATGCCCGGGATCTGGTGATCCACTCAGGTCCAGCCATCAGTCCGCCGGATGAGGAGAAGACCGGTGCTTGGCAGTTCTATTTGCACCCCCACCAGGAAGACAACCTGCTGGCCCTTGGGGGTGGTCGCACCTTTTATCTGGTCAATTTGGACTGGAATTACCCGTATCACATTGTTCGCCTCGAAACCGGAGGCGATATCCTGCGCATCCCTCCTGGCACCTTCCACCGGTCGGTGTCTGACCCCGACGGCTCCGTGGTGCTCAACCAGGCCGTGCGCGATCCCGGGGCGAGTGTGGTGCGGGAATTTCGCGTCTACAACAGCCGCCGGATTCCCCGGCTGTTTGCCACCACCTTCAAGACCGCGCCCTTGCCCAAGCTGCATGGGGTGAGCTGGTAGCTAGCCCAGCCGCAAATCCACGGTGCAGGCCCCTGGGCGCGCCCCGCGCCAGGGACTGGGCTCTGGAGAGTTGGGGCTGGTGGGATCGCTGGTCGTCGCCGAGGGCTGCAAAGCCTGGCTCTCAAATCCTGTGGCTTCGTTGGGCAGGGTCCATTGGGTGATGGCCTGGCCCTGGTGGCGATCGATCAGCTGGAGATCCAGGGGAATGTGGTTGGCGATGCAGGGGTGGAGGCAGGGATAGAGGGCTTCCTGGCGGTAGCGCACGGCTACCGGCTGGTGATCATCCAGCGCTAAGGGCCGGCCATTGAGCAGGAAGCCATAGCGCTTTCGGAAGGCCCCAGTGCTGATCACCTCAAAGCGCCGCAGGGAGCTATCCACAAAGCGGCTGGTGCTGCCGCCTTCCACGGGGGTGTCGCACAGCAGCGGCCAGGGTTCAAGGGCGCGGCGAAGCTCCAGGGTTGCCGTTGGGTCGTTTGGATCGCTCCAGCCGAGCAGTGTTGGAAAGCGCCACTCCCAGATGGCCTGGAAGGTCGAGCGCTCCAGCGGATAGCCGGCCTGCTCGAGCTCATCGAGCACCTGGCCTAAATCGAGCCACAACTGGCTGGGCAGGAGCCATTGGTCGTGCAATGTCATACCCCAGGGTTTGAGGGCAGGGGGCCTGTTGCTTGGATCCAGCAGGTGCACCGCCAGGGCCCGCCAGAGCAGGGCCACGGCGGAGGCCCACTGGTGCTTCGGGAAGGTTTCCAGGGCCCGAAATTCGATCAGCCCCTGGCAGCCGGCTGCCCAGGCCGGGTTCCAGAACTTGTCGAGGCTGATCTCACTGCGGTGGGTGTTGCCGCTTTTGTCGGCATGGAGATGGCGCAGGGTTTCGCTGATGGCGATGCGTTGATCGCCGGCGGGCAAGCCTTCGAGCACGCCATGGGCCAGCTCCAAATCCAGCCAAGCGGCACTGCCCTCATCGGGCCGGGGTGCCTGGGAGGCGGGTCCTACGGAGTTGCCAGAAAACAGGTAGGCCAGGCTTGGGTGGTGCTGCCAGTAGCGCAGGATCCCCACAAGCCAGGCCGGCCGGCCGAAGAAGGGGTTCTCCTCCAGGCTGGGACCGCCCCAGAGCAGGTGGTTGCCGCCGCCGCTGCCCTCGGTGCGCTCCCCCTGTTGCTTCCAGGAGCGCAGGCCCACGGCCTCGCCCGCTTCTTCCAAGGCCCGCATCCAGCCGGCGTAGTCGGCCCAGCTGTGGCACACAGGCAGGTTCACTTCCAGTACGCCGGGGTCGGCGGTGAGCCCCAGCACCTGCCATGCCCCATCGGTATCAAGGGGCAGTACCCCACTGAGCTCTGGCTGGCTCCAGGCCGCTGAAACTTGGGCAATCACGCCCAGCAGGCTTTCCAGGGGTTGGCGGGCCAGGGGTGGCAGGAACAGGCTCCAGTCCTGCGGCCCCACCTCCAATGTGAGCACCTGCCGCAGCACCCCCTCGGGGAAGTGGGCCAGGGGCAGGCGCAAACCGGCGGGCCCAGGGGCGCCGATGAGCTCCTGCAAGGGTTCCGCCAGGGGCCAGGCCGCCGCCTGCCAGCCCAGGGGGTGGCTGGAACTGGCTTCGTCGTGGTGGCAGAGCGGTGCGGCCCAAACCTGGCGATCTGGATCGAGGGGATCGCGCAGGGGCAAGGGCTGGAGCAGGCAGCCCAAGCCCTCGCCAATGGCGGCCAGCAGGTCCGGAGCTTCCCCGGCAGTGGGGGCGCGTCGGGCCGCTGGGCCCTGGGGGGTTGAATTGTGCTGGGGCCAGTGCACGATGGGGGTTCCATCGGTTCCGGTGATCAGCCGCAGGGCCCAGCGGGGATTGACTTCGCCGTCGTAGCGCTTGCCTGGGCAATAGATCAGGGTGCTGCCGGGCCAGACCCTTTGCTCCAGCTCCCGGCCAAGGGCTTTGGCATAGCGCAATTTGGTGGGGCCATCGGCCGCCACGCTCCACTCGGCCCCCTCTGGTTCCACGGGCACGTAGGTGGGTTCTCCGCCAAAGGTGAGGCGGATGCCGGCCTCATGAAGCCGTTGCTCCAGCAGGGCGGCGGTGGCTTGGTTGATGGAGCTGGGCATGGTTGGTTAGCTCCCAGGGATGAGCTGGTGGCTGGTGGCGCTGAGCACCTCGGCTTCGATGCTCCACTCGAAGGTGCTTTCGACCCCTGGCGGTCCGGAAAAGCTGCCCGTGATGGCCGCGGTGAGGTCGGATTTTGATGAGGTGGCAATCGGGATGTAGCGCTCGTCCACGGCCCCCTTGCCGCTGGCATCGAACCCGCGCCAGCCGGCCCCCTGGAGATACACCTCGGTCCAGGCGTGCAGGTCATAGCGCTCGGGTTTGGGCTCCACCAGGTGGTAACCACTCACAAATCGGGCCGGCAGCCCGACGCAGCGGCAGCACTCGATCATCAGCATGGCGAGATCGCGGCACGAACCCACCCGCTCCTTGAGGGTGCGGCTGGCCGGCCAGGCGGGGCCGATGTGGCGTTGGGTGTATTTGACCCGGTCTTGGATGATTTCGATCAGCTGTTGCAGGAAGGTGAGGCTGCGCTGATCGCTGCCCATCAGGGCCTCATGGGCAAGATCCACGGCGGCAGCGTCGTGCTGACCGTTGGGCAG
>CAMDSS010000093.1 GCA_945907085.1 Cyanobium sp. NIES-981
GGCCGCACTTCTACGATCCGAGGCGAGTGAAGCTGAAGTCGCGTGGCCCTGCCCCTCCTGAAATACGCACCCACTACCCAGAACTCGCGGGTCAAGGCTCTGCGGGTGGGTTCGGATGAGGATCCCAAGGCCGTCGCCATGGACAAGGCCATGGATCGCGAAGATCAAAACTTTGTGATCGAAGCGGCCTACCGCCAAATCTTTTTCCACGCCTTCAAGGTCGACCGGGATCGCACCCTGGAAAGCCAGGTGCGCAACGGCCAAATCACCGTGCGGGACTTCATCCGCTCCCTGTGCCTGTCGGACACCTTCACCCGCAGCTTCTACAACCTCAACAGCAACTACCGGGTGGCGCGCCACCTGGTGGAGAAGCTCCTGGGCCGGCCTGTTCACGGCAAGTCCGAAGAGATTGCCTGGTCGGCCGTGATCATGACCCGCGGCATCAAGGGCGCTGTCGACGACATCCTCAACAGCCAGGAGTATCTCGACAACTTCGGCTACGACACCGTTCCCTACCACCGCAATCGGGTGGTGGGCTCCCGTGATTTGGGCGAAAGCCCCTTCAACCTCACCAGCCCCCGCTACGAGGCCTACTACCGGGGCATCCTGGGCTTCCCCCAAGTGGTGTACACCGGCACTGCGAAGGCCTTCCCCGAGCGCACCCGCCAGCGCCGGGGCGGATTCCCCGAGGACTATCTCCCCTGGGTGCGCACCCTGCCTGCCCTGCGCAGCCGCGGAGGCTCCTCCGGCAACACCGGCATGGATTACATGGCCAAAGTTCCGTACCGGAGCATCGGCCGCTGATCCCAGCCCGAACCCAGCCTGGGCCCACCACCACGATCCAAAGGCGGCCTGGGGCCGCCTTTTTGATGCCCGCCCAGGGTGTGTCCAAAGGCACCCTCTGAAGTCAGTGGTTCCTGACGGCCATGGCTGGAAGAAGTCGCGTAATGGGAAAGTGACCACACTGATCCCAAACGAATTCTTCAGCTGTGAGCCAGACCCTCTCTTCGTTGGCCCTGATGACGCTTCGCCAGCTCAGGGACATCGCCAGCGAACTGGGTGTTGGTTTGTACAGCAGGAAATCAAAAGAGGAGCTGCTTGAAGCCATCGCAGCACGCCAAGCGAATACCAAGCGCAGCCTGAAGGCGATCGAGGCGGAAATGGCGCCAGCCCCCCGGCCGTCGGCATCCACCAGTGTGGTTTTTCTACCCAGGGATCCCCAGTGGGCCTATGTGTTCTGGGAAATTGCTGAGGTGGATCGCGCCCAAGCCCAGGCAGCTGGTGCCAGCCAGCTTTGCCTGCGGGTTGCCGATGTCACGGGCCTAACCGGTGGCTCCACCCACCCCCACACCCTCCAGGAGGTTGTGGTGGATAGCCATGTCACTGAGTGGTATCTGCCCGTTCCCTTGAGTGATCGCGATTACCGCGTGGAGTTGGGGTATCGCAAGGGAGGCAGTGGCGGCTGGATCTCCCTGGCTTTCTCCTCGGTGGCCAGGGTTCCATCCATGCAGCCCAGCGAGCAAATCCTCGATCAATTTGTGCCCTTCTCGCTGGAGGCCAGCCCCACCTCCCTGCCAACCCCTTTGGAGTCCGCCGATCCTGGGCTGCACGAGAGGCTGTATCAAACGGCCACCTCCCCTCTCCGCCGGAGGGGCATGGGTCGGGGCTCGGAAGCCTTCCACGAACTCGACGATCACGATCACGAGCTCAACTCCAACCGTCTCAACGCCTCTGGAGCGGGGGTTTGGGCCAGTGGCCGCAATGAATCAGGCCTCGGCGGCGTTGCCCCTCGCCAGCGCGCCTTCTGGCTGGTGGCGGATGCCGAACTGATCGTTTATGGCGCCACCGACCCTTCAGCCCGGCTGACCATCGGTACGGAAGTGGTTCCCCTTTCAGCGGATGGCACCTTCCGAGTGCAAGTGCCGTTCCGGGATGGCCAGCAGCTTTATCCCATCGAAGCCGTTGCGGCCGATGGCGTGCAGAAGCGCAACATCACCCTGGAATTCAATCGGATCACCCCTGAAGACAACAGCAACCCTGCCGACAAGGCCATTGCCGAGTGGTTCTAAGCCCATCCCTCTTCACCCTCAGGCACCCCAGATGAAGCGCGCCTTGGTTGCCTTTACCCCTTTGGCAGGCGCCCTGGCCTTCCCGTTGGTGGTTCCGCTGGTGCTGAAACACGCCGGCATCCCGGCCGCTGTTCTCAGCGCTGTGGCCATTGCCGTGATCTGGTTTGTGCTGATGCTGCGCACCGCCGAGATGCCTGGCCACTCCTAGGGCACTCCGCCCGCGGTAAACCTGCCCGTGGGAAACCTGGAAGCAACCGCTCCAGGCTCCTTGAATCCAATGATGCGATGGTCCCGATGGGGGCTTGGGGCCTGTTGCGCTGTCTTTCCCCTGTTGCTCGGGGGCTGCAGCATCCAGGGAAAGTTGCTTGGCAAACCAGCCGAAGACTTGCCCTTGCCCCCGGGCATCGAGGTGGCCTTCAACCACAACAGCGCCCATCGCTACCGCAGTCCAATCACCGGTCGCTGGCGCGAGGGCGACGACCTGGAAGCCTTTGTGCTCAGCACCATTGCCCCCGCCAAGCAAGACATCCTGGTAGCGGTGCAAGAGCTCTCCCTCCCCAAGGTGGCCGAAGCCCTGGTGGCCAAACAGCGCCAAGGGGTGGCCGTGAAGGTGGTGCTGGAGAACACCTACAGCACCCCTTGGAGCGAGGAGCACCTGGCTGATCTGGTGCCCCACCAACGCAAACGCCACCAGCAACTCGAGCAGCTGGGCTGGGGCGATGCGCTGCTGATCCTGCAGCGGGGAGGCATACCGACGATCGATGACACCGCCGACGGCAGTGCAGGCAGCGGCCTCATGCATCACAAATTTTTAGTGGTCGATCGCAAGGTGGTCGTAGCGGGTTCGACAAATTTCACGCCGTCCTGCATCCATGGGGATCCGGATGATCCCCAGTCGCGGGGGAATGTGAACCACCTCCTTCGCTTTCAAAGCCCCGAACTGGCAGCCGTGTTTGCGGCCGAATTTGACCGAATGTGGGGCGATGGACCTGGCGGCAAGCCGGATAGCCGCTTTGGCGTTGCCAAGGGGGAGGGCCCTCTGCAGCAGGTGATGGTGGGGCCCACCCGGGTGGGGGTGCTGTTTGCACCGCACCGGCGCAGCGATCCCAACCAGGGCTTAGTGCTGCTCCAGCAGCTGCTGGCCACCACCAAAAAGACGGTGGACCTCGCCCTCTTTGTGTTGTCGGAGCAGGGCATTGCCGATGCCCTAGCCACCCTCCAGGCCCAGGGTGGGGCCATCCGCCTGCTGGCCGATCCTGGCTTTGCCAATCGATCCTTCAGCGAAATTCTCGATCTTCTTGGCACCCAACTGCCGGATCGCAACTGCAAAGTGGAAGCCAACAATCGCCCCTGGCGCAAGCCCCTTGATGGCGTCGGCACCCCGCGTCTGGCCCGGGGCGACAAGCTGCACCACAAGCTCGCCGTGATCGATGGGCGCACCGTGATCACCGGATCCTTCAACTGGAGCCCCAGTGCCGCTCACCAAAACGATGAAACCCTCCTGGTGATTGAGTCACCCCGACTGGCCAAGCATTTCACCGCTGAAATCAATCGGCTCTGGAAAGGGGCCGAGCTGGGCATCACAGCTCGGCTCGAGCGCAAACAAGCCCGGCTAAGGAAGCTCTGTGGGCGTCTCCCGGCCGGTAGACCCAACCCAGTTCAGACCTAGCATTGGCGTCTGAGCACCCCATCCCCCACTCGATCAAGCAATGGATTCCCAAACCAGCTCCCGAATCCATTCGCCCACCCTGGATGCAATCCAGTTGATGCTGCGCGATCTCCACACCCGCCACGACGAAATTCGCCACCGGGCCGCATTTCGCGGCTGCACCAAGGAGCTCCTGGCCGTCCAACAGGAACTGGTGGACTACCTGCTGGCTAAAAAAGGCCAGCTCATGGGCCAAGCCACACCATCTGGCAACAGCGACACCCGTAACTACAACTCCTTCGTCTAAGGCAGCCCCCGGCCCCATGGGAGCTCCAGCCTCCAGGGTGGTGATCGTGGGTGCCGGGCCCGCCGGTGCAACCCTGGCCCTGCTGCTCAGTCGCGCCGGGATTGGCGTCACCCTGGTGGAAAGCAACCCCGGCCAACGGCGCTCCTTCCGCGGGGAGGCCCTGATGCCATCCGGCCTGGCGGCCCTGGAGCAGATGGCCCTGCTGCCCGAGCTCGAGGCGCTACCCCACAGGCCCCTGGCCGGTTGGCGGTTTGTGGTGAATGGCCGCGAGCTGTTCACTGCCGCCGAGCCCCTGGGCGGAGATCCCCAAAGGCCTTGCACCTTGGTGAGCCAACCGGCATTCCTCGATGGGGTGCTGCGCCAAGCCCTGGCCACCAACCACCTGGAGCTTCTAGCCCAAACCACGGCCAAGCAGCTGATTTGGCAGGCGGATCGTATCGGCGGCGTGGTGTTGGGCGATGGACGCCGCCTGACTGCCGATTTGGTGGTGGCCTGCGATGGCCGCAGCTCCCGGCTGCGGCAGGAGGCCGGAATCGGCCTCAGCACCGGCTCAAGCCCCATCGATGTGCTGTGGTTTGACCTGGATGGCCCCGGCGCAGGTCCAGACAACCAACCAAGCCCAAGCCCCCTTCAAGGCCACTTCACCACCGTGGTGGGCCATCAGGGGGTCTTCAGCCTGTTTGAGAGCGCCACTGGGGGCGTCCAACTGGGTTGGGTTTTGGATGCCTCCGAACCCACCCCCCAACGGACCCCCCAGGAGTGGATCGCCAGCTTCGCGAGCCAATGCCCGCCTGATCTGGCCAACTGGCTGGGCCAATCGGGCAGCGGGCTCCAGAGCCCCACCCGGCTCAGCGTGCAGGTGGGATTGGCCGAGAGCTGGTGGAAGCCCGGCCTCTTGCTCCTGGGGGATGCGGCCCACCCCATGAGTCCGGTGCGGGCCCAGGGCATCAACATGGCCCTGCGCGATGCCTGGGAGGCCAGCCAACACCTGATCCCAGTGCTCCAAACCGTTAACCAACCCCTGAGCCCAACCCTTCCCCAACCCCAGAACCAGATCCAGCTCCAGCTCCAGCTCCAGCTCCAGCTCCAGCAGGATTCAGCCCTGGCCGCCATCGAGCAGGCACGGCGCAGCGAAATCCAAACCCTCCAAACGCTTCAAGCCCAAGAAGCCCAGCGCGGAGAACTGCTGCGCCACAACGCCTTCCTGCGCTGCGCGCTTGCGATGAGCGCACCCTTGGTGGGCGGGGCCCTGGGGCACCACTGGAGCCAGCTGCAAAAGCCGCTGCGGGAAGGGCTGGCAACCCTGCTCCCGGCGCCATGATGGGACCACTCCCTTAGCAACCATGGTCAGCCGGATTCGCACCTCTGCCCTCACGGCCCTCCTCGCTGGCGCCGCCCCCCTGGTGGCCTTGGCCCTCCTGGAGTTGCCCCTCCAGGCCAACACCAAGGAGCTGCCCTACCCAACCCTCGACGAACTGCGCGAAATCCAATTGGCTGCCTTGGATTGTGGCCGGGAAAACCAAAGCAGCTTCTGCGACAAGGCCCGCCGCATGGCGGATCCCCTGATGGATAACCCCAAACTTGCAGCCAGTTGCAAAGACGCCGTTTGGTCGATCCTGCAACAGGCCAAGGTTGCCACCCAAAACAGCTACGAGCGCCGCGACCAACTCAACAAAGCCTCCTCCGAACTGCTCGTGTTCTGCAAAAAACAATCGGGCTCCGTGCTTGGCAACACCGATGACCTCAAAGGTGAGAAGAAAAGCCGCTTTGGCCTCATCCAAAACCAAAACCAATAGGCAAGCGGTAACTTGGTGCCCCTAGCCAGGGTTCCGCAGGCCGATGACGAACACAGAGGCCCTAGAGGTGCGGTCGATCGCCCTCGAGCACCCCTTCAACGACCAAAAACCCGGCACCTCGGGCCTGCGTAAAAGCAGCCGTCAATTCGAAACACCCCACTACCTCGAAAGCTTTATCGAGGCGGTGTTCCAGGTGTTGCCTGGGGTGGAAGGCGGCACCCTGGTCGTTGGCGGCGATGGCCGCTACGGAAATGCCCGGGCCATCGCTGTGATTGCCCGCATGGCGGCCGCCCATGGGGTGGCCCAACTGATTACCACTACCGGCGGAATTCTCTCGACGCCCGCGGCCTCCCATCTGATTCGCGAGCACGGGGCGATCGGCGGCATCATCCTCTCGGCCAGCCACAACCCCGGCGGCCCCGAAGGCGACTTTGGCGTCAAGGTGAACGGAGCCAATGGGGGGCCGGCGCCTGAATCGATCACCGATGCCATCTACGCCGCAACCCAAACCCTGGGCGGATATCGCATCGCCGAAGGCGGCCCAACCTTGAGCCTGGAGGCCCCTGGCCAATGGCAGCTGGGAACCCTGGACGTGCGGGTGATCGATGGCGTCGACGACTACGTCGCCCTGATGCAGCGGCTGTTCGACTTTGACCAGATCGCTGCACTCCTTCAAGGCAACTTCCCGGTGGCGTTTGATGCCATGCATGCGGTCACCGGCCCCTATGCCACCAAGATTTTCGAGGGGCTGCTCGGAGCGCCCGCGGGCACCGTTCGCAACGGCATCCCCCTGGAAGATTTCGGCGGCGGCCACCCCGACCCCAACCTCACCTACGCCCACGACCTGGCGGACTTGTTGCTCAAGGGCGATCACTTCCGGTTCGGCGCCGCCTGTGATGGCGACGGCGATCGCAACATGATCCTCGGCCGCCACTGCTTCGTGAATCCCAGCGACAGCCTCGCTGTCCTCACCGCCAATGCCACCCTGGCCCCGGGCTACGCCGATGGCCTTAGCGGGGTGGCTCGCTCGATGCCCACCAGCGCCGCAGCCGATGTGGTGGCCAAGGAGCTAGGCCTGGCCTGTTTTGAAACCCCTACGGGATGGAAGTTCTTCGGCAACCTGCTCGATGCCGGCCGCATCACCCTCTGCGGCGAAGAGAGTTTTGGCACCGGTAGCAACCACATTCGCGAAAAAGACGGGCTCTGGGCCGTTCTCTTCTGGCTGCAAATCCTGGCCCGCAAGCAATGCAGCGTGGCTGAGGTGATGGCCTCCCACTGGAGCCGTTTTGGGCGCCACTACTACTCCCGCCACGATTACGAAGCCATTGCCAGCGATGCCGCCCATCGCCTCTACGACCGCATCAAGGCCATGCAACCTGCCCTTGTGGGCGAGCGCTTTGCCGGGCGCAGCATCGCCACGGCCGATGACTTCAGCTACACCGATCCGGTGGATGGATCGATCAGTGGCGGCCAGGGCCTTCGGCTACTTCTCGATGACGGCAGCCGGGTGGTGCTGAGGCTGTCTGGCAC
>CAMDSS010000094.1 GCA_945907085.1 Cyanobium sp. NIES-981
AGGCCCTAAACCGCCAAAGCGGCCTGCTGGGGCTATCCGAGCTCAGCGGTGACATGCGGGAGCTGCGCCTCCAGGCTGGCGAAGGCCACCGCGGCGCCCAGCTGGCAATCGCGGTGTTCCGCCACCGGCTGCTGCAAGGGATTGGGGCCATGGCAGCCAGCCTTGGAGGCGTGCAGGCCATCGCCCTCAGCGGCGGCATCGGCGAACACGACACGGCTCTGGCCGGGGAGCTGGAGCAGGCCCTGGCCTGGTTGCCGGGGCTGCGCTGGCTGCGGGTGGCCGCCGATGAGGAGGGCACGATGGTGCGCCAATGCCTGACAGCCCAAGCTTGAACTTGCCTTAATGAAAACAGCACCAATCTTGATTCAGGCTGCCCTCAAGGCAACGCTGAACGCCATGGGCTGCCGGGTGGTGAATCCCAACCGCAACGTGGCAGCGGCGGAGCAGCAATGTCTCACCGCTTTGGCGGCCCAGCTCAACCTCAGCGAAGCCCCTTAACCCCACTTTGAATTGCCAGCGATGAGCAAGCGGAGCGTGCAGGCCTACATCGAGGAGGTGCCCAGCTGGGAAGGGGGGGCCCACCTGGCCGGCCCGCCCCTGTCGGGCATGCAATGGCTGGTGTGGTCGCTGGCCACGGCCGGCAAATTCTTTGAGGGTTTGATTGTGTTCATGGGGGGGATTGCCCTGCCCCTTGTGGCCGAGCAATTCGCCATGACCAGCACCGACAAGGGCCTGGTGACGGCGGCCACCCTGGCCGGCATCCTGATCGGGGCCCTAGCTCTGGGGGGGCTGGCCGATCGGTTTGGCCGCAAGCCAGTCTTCATCGGCGAGATGGTGCTGCTGGCTGTGGCGTTGGTGGGTGCAGCCTTCAGCACGGGCACGGTCCCGCTGGTGACAGCCTTGTTTGTGATCGGCCTGGCCCTCGGCGCCGACTACCCCACCGCCCACCTGGTGATCTCCGAGAGCATCCCGGCAGCGGTGCGCGGAAGGCTGGTATTGGGTGCCTTCAGCTTTCAGGCGGTGGGAGCTGTGCTGGGCACCGCCATCGCCGCGGTGGTCTTGAGCAGCGATCCCAATCTCAATGCCTGGCGCATCTTTTACCTGCTGCCGGTGGTGCCGGTGTCGCTGGTGGTGTGGGGTCGGTTGTTTCTGCCAGAGAGCAGCCACTGGCTGGTGAGCCAGGGCAAGATGGACAAAGCTGAGAAGCAGCTGCGCAAACTGCTCGGGCGCAACGATGTGGAGTTGCTCGCGCTGGAGATCGCTGAAGAGGGGCGCATCCAGCGCAGCAGCGACTGGCGCAGCCTGTTTCGGGGCAAGTTGCAGAGGGCCACGATCCTGGCCTCGGTGCCCTGGTTTCTCCAGGACATCTCCACCTACGGCATCGGCATCTTCACGCCGGTGATCATTGCCGCGGCGTTTGGGGCCACCGCCAAGGAGCACACCGTGGCCGCCGTGATCCACAACGATTTGCTCGGGGCCCGCGGCACCGCCCTGGTGGACCTGGGCTTCCTGGTGGGCATTGCCTGTGCCATCGCCCTAGCCGATCGCTGGGGCCGCATTCCCCTGCAGATCATTGGCTTCGTGGGCTGCGCCGTTGGGCTGATGCTTGCAGCCGCAGGCAATCTGGGCGGCCAGAGCAACCTGCCGGTCATCGTGGCCGGCTTTGTGCTCTTCCAGTTCATGACCAACCTGGGGCCCAACGCCCAGACCTATCTGTTGGCCGGCGAGGTGTTCCCCACCCCCGTGCGCGGACTGGGTGCGGGCCTGGCTGCCGCCATTGGCAAGGTGGGTGCGGTGCTCACGGCCTTCCTGTTTCCGATCCTGCTGGCCGACTGGGGCACCGAACGGCTGCTGCCCCTGCTGGCCATCACGTCTCTGCTGGGAGCCGCCATCACCTGGATCTATCGAATCGAAACCACCGGCAAGACCATGGACTCGATCTAAATGGAGTCCATCTAGATCGGGTCGAGCTCGCTATCGGCCGGCTCCAGCTGCAACGTGGCATGGTCGACCCCAACCTCCCGCAGGGCCGCCTTGGCCCGATGCAGCAGGGCGAGATCCTTGGCCGGATCAGAGTTGCGGCGGAGGTGGGCCGTGAGGGCTACCTGGGTGGTACTGGGACACCAGATGTGCACGTGGTGCACATCCACAACCCCGGGCAGGGACTGCAGCAGCTCCCGCACCTGCAGGATCTGGATGTGGGGCGGCACGGCATCGAGCATCACCCGCAGGGCGTCGCGCATCAACTGCACCGCCGTGAGGGCAATGGCCAGGCCTACGCCGATGCCGGTGAGGGCATCGAGCCAAAGCCAGCCGGTGAGGCCCACCAGCAGGGCACTCACCAGCACGGCCACGGACACAAGGGCGTCACTGAGCAGATGGGCGACTGCGGCGCGGCGGTTGAGATCATGGTGGTGGCCATGGCCGAACAGGCGGGCGGAGAAGAGGTTCACAGCAATCCCGGCCGCCGCCGCCCATGCCACGGGTCCACTGACAACGGGTTCGGGCTGGAACAAGCGCTGGATTCCCTCCACGATCACGACGGCCGAGGCCATCGCGATCAACACGCCGTTGGCCAGGGCCGCCAACTGGGTGGTGCGGCCAAAGCCGTAGGTGAAGCGCTCCGTGGGCGGACGGGTAGCGAGCCCTTCCGCACCCCATCCCAGGCCCAGGCCAGCCACATCGCCCAGGTTGTGCACGGCGTCACCGACCAGGGCCAGGGATCCGAAGGCTGTTCCCACCATGAGCTGCCCCACCGAGAGGGCGGAGTTGAGCTAGATGCTCCAGCGGAAGGCCGAGGCCTGGCCATTGCGGCCGATGTGCTGCTGCTCATGGAGTGCCATCGGCGGCGCCACTGTGGTTGCGAGGGGTCTGAAGGGTCACTGTGGCGGGCGTGCCTGGAGAACCCCGGTATTGCAGGCGGCAGAGGCGGCGGCGGGCAGCACGCTTCAATCGAACCAAGTCTGGAGGGTTGGGCGTGCGTCGACGCTCCCTGTTGCAGCTGCTGGGCGTGGGGAGCGGCCTTGGCGTCGGCAGCGGGATCGGACTGGGCCGGCTCTCGGCCGGCGCGCTGGCGGCAGGCACCTCTAAACCGACGTCGGCTGCAGGGGCCGCAGCGCCCGCCCACCTGCCTGCATCCGCCCTGCCCCTGCCGCTGGCCGACGACCACCGCAGCGCCGCCGAGCAGCGCCGGGATCTGGCGCGGGTTGCCGTGCAGGACCGCCTGGTGGTGCCGGAGAGCTACCGGGCCGAGCTGGTGGGGGTATGGGGGGATCCGCTGGCCGCCGGTCGCTTTGGCTTCAACAACGACTATCTCGCCCTGCTGGAGCTGGGCGATCGGGCGCTGTTGAGCGTGAACTTCGAGTACATCAGCCCCCTGCCCTGGGCCAGTGGCTTCCAGGAGGTCACCGGCCAAACCCTGCCGCTGGCCCAGCTGCGCACGTCCCTGGCCGATCGCGGCGGCCAGGGACGTGCGCAGCAGCAGCGACCCTCTGCTCCCGCTGGTGCTGGCTGTGGCGGAGGCCGCCATGGCCGATCTGGGCATCGGCGTGCTGGAGCTGCAGCGCACTGCTGGCGGCTGGCGGCGGCAGCCGGGCAGTCGCTTCGAGCGGCGCATCACCGGCCTCACGGGCTGGCAGCGGCCCACGCAGGCCCTGCGCTGCACCGGACCGGCCGCCGCCGTGTTTACCAACCCGAAGCCACTGGGCTACCGCGACGGCCTGGGCGAGCGGATCGTTGGCACCTTCGCCAACTGCGCCGGCGGCACCACCCCCTGGGGCACGGTGCTCAGCGCCGAGGAGAACTTCCAGAGCCAGGTGAGCGAAGGGGTATTTGCTGATGGCTCAGCAGCCCCGCCCGCTGAGCGGCCCTTCCGCTGGGATGGCGCGCGTCTCGATGGCCTGGGCAATCCCTTCGGCCTGGCCGGCAACAAATACGGCTGGATGGTGGAATTCGATCCACAGCTGCCAGACCAACCGGCACTGAAGCACAGCTGGCTGGGCCGTTTCCGCCATGAGGCGGTGGCCGTGCAGGCCCGCGCCGACCAGCCCCTAGTGGTGTACTCGGGCTGCGATCGCCACGGCGGCCACCTCTACCGGTTTGTGAGCGATGGGGTAGTGAGCGATCCGCACAACCGCGCAAACTCCCGCCTGCTGGAGCAGGGCTTACTGGAGGTGGCCCGGTTTGCGCCCGATGGCACGGGCCACTGGATCGCCCTCACGCCGACCACACCTCTGGCACCGCTACGGCCAAGCCACTTCAGCCGCTTCGGCCTCGAGCAGCCCAGCGTGCTGCCCCACAGCGATCGCCGGCGCAGCGGCGCCGAGGCCCTGGTCAACGACGCGGCCGTGGCGTCCTACTGCCAGCGCTACGCCACGCTGGGCGATCTGTACACGGGGCAGGGGGCGATCCTGGTGGATGCCCATCTGGCCGCCAACGCCGTAGGCGCAACGCCAGCTGCCCGTCCGGAAGACACGGTGATCGATCCGCTGAACGGCGACCTGCTGATCGCCTTCACAGCCGCTGGTCGCAATGCCGAGGGCGGCAGTGACCCCGCCATCTTCCGCGGGCCTGGCGGCGAGGCGGACTGGCCCCACGGCTGGGTGATGCGCCTCAGCGACGCCAACAGCGATCCAGGATCACGCTTCCGCTGGGAGATGGTGGCCACGGGCGGCACCCCCTGGCAGGGCGGCTTGGGCTTCAGCAACCCCGACAACCTGGCCTTCGATCCTGCCGGCCACCTCTGGATGGTCACCGACCGCTCCAACTCCAGCAGCCTGGATGTGTTCGGCAACAACAGCTGCTGGCTGCTGCCCCGCTCCGGAGCTGCCGCCGGGCAGGCCCTGTGCTTTGCCATCGGCCCGATGGACTGCGAACTGTGCGGCCCCTGCTTCGATAGCAGCGGCCGGACCCTGTTCCTGGCGGTGCAGCACCCAGGGGAGCTGCATGGCACCCGCCAGGGAGACGCCAGTGAATGGCAGGCCCACCAGCTGGTGGATCGGGACGGCCAGCCATTTGAGCAGCTGCGCCAGGTGCCGCTCGGCTCCAACTGGCCCTCCGGCGCGCCGGGCCGCCCCCCGCGGCCGGGGGTTGTGGCGATCCGAAGGCTGGACAACCAACCGCTCCTTGCCACCGCGGTTTGACCTACTCGAACGGCTGCAGCATGTGCTCGGCCAGCAGCCGCAAAGGATGGCCGGCCGATCCGGGTGCCATGAAACAGGTGCGGCTGCGCAGCTCGGCCTGGGACAGCTGGCTCACCTCGGGCTCGCCAGCAAGACCTGAATAGCTCAGCAGCCACAGGTCATCAAAGTCGTCGTCGCCAATGCTGGGCATGTGAGCCCAGCCCAGGCCCCGGGCCAAGGTGGGCAGACGCCTGTGTTCCCAAGCCATCACCAGGGTGCTGCCCGTCAGCTCAGGAGCGGCGAGGAGCTCGCGGCCGATCTGTTCTGAGCGTTCCTCGGCATCGGCGAATACGCGGATATTCCGGCCCGTAAACACCGCCAGCGGCACCAGGGTTTGGTAGCTCCGGGCATTCTTTCCCGTGCGCCCATCAAAGCCGTAACTCGCCAAGGCCAACGGCCCCACGGGCACCACACAAGCCCTGAGCAGATGGCCCAAGTAGAGGGCGTCCACCAACCCCCTGGACGAGAGGTTGTAGTTGCTGAGCGGAGCCACAGGACTGTCCTTATGGCCATGGCGCACCAACACCACCAACTTGGGCAAGGCCTCAGCGGGAATGGACAGCAACCCCCAGCAGGCGGCGCCGGATGCCAGCCACCCCAGCACGTCGAACCACTGCCGGCGGCCCATCAATCGGTCAGCAGGGGAAGCCCTGCCGGCGGCACCGCCAACAGCCGCTGCCGCTCCTCGACCAGCTGCTGCTTGAAGGCCCTCCATTGCGGAGAAGCGATGACATCCCTGCTGATGGCCTGGGCCAGCCGCTGGCTGGCCTCCACATCGCTCGGGTAGTGCACGCCGCAGTAGGCACGGGCATACCCCCCTTGCCAGCCCACCGCCACGATCCGATCACGCCGCTCTGGCAGCAGATCGGCCAACAGCAGCCCAGCTGTGGCAAACCAGGTTGCATGGCCGCTTGGGAACGACCACCCCTTCTCGAGGGGAAGACAGGGCTTGAACTCGTCGTGGCTCACAAAGGGGCGTGGCCGGGCAATGCTGTCCTTGAGTTGGTCCTTCACACCATCCACTTGCGCCAGGACGTGCACCAACCCCTTGGAGAGGGTGGGAGCCGACTTGGCCAGATCACCGCCGATGGCCGGCTCAAACGCACTGAGATTGCGGTTGAGAAAACGCCAGCTGTGGATGATGCCCTCCGCAGTTCGCGTGCGCTGATTCCAACGCAGGATCGCCAGGTCGTCGGCTTCCGCATAGCTACCAGGAGCGGGCGGCTTGCCGATCACGCCTTGGTAGCGCCTGGCCTGCAGTTGCGGCCCCGCGTCCAGCGTGGGAGCCTGAGCCAGCACGGCCGGGGCCTGGGCCAAGGCCAAGCTGGTGGTCAAGAATGCAGTGAAGCAAACCAACCCTTTCATCCTCGGATTCAATGCGTGACTTGCATGAAATCCTGGCCGATGTCGGTTAAGGATCCCCGAACAAGACCGCTCGGTGTGGTCATTAGGGAATGGAGCCCAATCGCAATTGGCACGATTGAGCAGCAGACCCCAAAACCGCCCTGAGAGCCCACGAATCAGGACTCCACAACCAGTTAATGCCCAGGGATTCATCGTGTCCGATACTGAACCGAGGGCGGGGAAAAGCTTGTATGGCTTATCAGATGGAGACAGGCGTTTCGGATCACACCCTCCGATGGGCAGCAACCAATCGCGCTCTCCGATGAGGGCGCCAAAGTCTTAATCCAAATCTGATGCCATGGTGGCAACGGACTTCGGCGAGCGCTCTATCGCGTCAGCCCCCCGCGTCAGTCCCCGCGACACCCTCTTCGTCTAGAGCATGACTGGGCGAGCTGCGGATCAATGAGCTGCACCGGCAAAGGGGGCCGTGCTGGCTGAAGGATTGCTAGGGAGAGGATTGCTAAGAGATCTGTCACCAGGCCGCGCTGGTCAACCCAGCTCGCTTATCACCATCCCCAAGCCTGGAGCTGGCCATGGGCTTTTTTGTGCAGCTGACCGACGCCATCGCCGACCGCCAGTCGCTGCTGGTGACCGGGCTTGATCCAAACCCGGAGATGCTGCAGAGCTGGGCAGCGCGGCGGGGCCTGGCGGGCCGCTCCTTCCTCAGCCAGGCCCGCCACTGGATCAAGGCGGTGATCGAGGCCACAGCGCCCCATGTCTGCGCCTACAAGCCCAGCCTTGGTTTTTATCAGGC
>CAMDSS010000095.1 GCA_945907085.1 Cyanobium sp. NIES-981
ATCTTGAAAGGGCCATCAGCCAAGCAACTGCCGCAGGCCAAGCCACCCCTCCGGCTGTCGTGGCGGGTTCGCTGTATCTGATTGGCCATCTCCTCGCCACAGTTGCGAGAGAGTGAACCCCCCGAGAGCGATCTCCATGGCCCAGGTCATCCACCTTCTGATCAGCCTGGTGATCAGCCTGGCCATCAGTCTTGGTGCGGGGATCGCCCCGGTCCTCGCCTTTGAAGGCGTGGATTACACCCTCACCAACCAAAACGAGCAGAACTTCAGCAACCGCGATCTGGCCGACACCTCCTTCGCCGGCGCCAGTGGTCGCCACGCCGATTTCAGCGGCTCCGACCTGCACGGCGCGATCTTCACCCAGGCCGCCTTCCCCGAGGCCAACTTCGCCGGAGCCGACCTCAGCAATGTGTTGATGGACAAGGTGGATTTCAGTGGTGCCGATTTCACCAATGCGGTGCTTGCCGGCTCCATCGCCTCAGGCAGCAGCTTCATTGGGGCCACCGTCACCAATGCCGACTTCAGCGATGCCCTGATTGATCGCCTCGACCAGCGCTCCCTCTGCCGGGACGCCGAGGGCACCAACCCCACCACGGGGGTCAACACCCGGGCCAGCCTGGGCTGCTAAGTGGCTAGCGCCCCCGCTCCAGCCAGCCCCGCAATTTGCCGGGGTTGAGCAGGCCCGCCGGGTCGTAGGCCGCCTTGGCTGCCACCTGGTCGGCATCCACCACCCCCAAACCACCGTCTTCGGCGGTGATCACATGGGGATTGAACACAAACGCCCCCAGCTCTTGGCAGTGGGCCATCAGCGCTTCGAGGGGTTCTGCCCCCCGCCAGCGCACCAGGGGCAAGGCCGCCAACCGGGCCGCGCCCCCCTGGCGCACCGCCTCGACATGCCAGAGCAGGTCGTCGCCCCAGCGCTGGCGCAGGGCATCGATACAGGCCGCCTCAGGCTGGGGCAAGAGCAGCTGCAGGTAGGTCCAGCCGGGATGGTGGGCGCGCCAATGCAGGGTGGTGTGGTTCCAGCTGAGTTCCCGCAGGGGCAGGCCGGGGCCCGCCGCAGTTGCCGCCACCTGCCAGCGCACGCAGCCCCCCAACCCAGCCAGCCAGGCCGGCAGGGTTTCGAGGGCATCGGGAGCGGCCCACAGCAGCAGCCGATGCTCGCCAGCAGCTGGCGCCGGACAGGCCGCGGGCCAGGGCATGGCCGCCGCCACCGGAGCCTCCAGCAGGGTGATGGCCTCCAGCAGCAGGGCCGATTGCCCCAACTGGCCCGCCGCAGCGAGGGCCCGATCAAAGCTCTCAAAACCCACCACCAGCTGCTGCCAGCCCACCGCCTCGGTGGTGGCGAGGCGCAGGGCCGTGATGATGCCGTTGGTGCCATAGGCGTGGTTGAGCGGTTCGCTGGCCGCCCCATCCAGACGCAACAGCCGGGGCTGGTCCTCCACGGTCACCACCTCCAGGCCGAGCAGGTTGCCTGGATCGCGCAAAAAGCCCCAGCGCAGGGAGCCAATCCCGCCGGAGCCCCCGCCGATGAAGCCCCCCACCGTGGCGCTGCGGTAGGTGCTGGGCACCAGGCGCAGGGCCCGGCCCTGGCCGGCCAACTGCTGGTCCAATGGGGCCAACCCGCAGCCCGCCTCCACCTCCACCACGCCGGTTTCGGGGTCGATGTGGCGCACCCGGTTCAGGCCCTTGAGCTCGAGCACCACCCCGCCGGCCAAGGGCACGCACTGGCCGTAATTGCCCGTGCCCGCCCCCCGCAGGGTGAGGGGCACCCCATGGCGACTGCAGGCCCCAGCCACCAGCTGCACCTGCTCCACGCTGGTGGCCAGCACGGCCAGCTGGGCGCAGCAGCCCTCCAACTGGGGCACCAACACGGGCGAATAGTCGTAAAAATCCCGCGACAGCCGCTGCAGCTCTGCCCCACCAACCACCAGCTGGAGGCAGGGATCGGCTTGGGCCAGTTCAGCGGCCAGGGCGGCCACCTGGGCCCCGCTCACCCGCAACCCGTTCACGTCCGCGTGATTCACCGTTGAACGCCCAAGTCTTGGATGCCCCCAGCCTGCTCCACCTTCACCCCAGAGCTCCTGCCACGGGACCAGGAACCAGGCCCGCCAAGAGCGGTGATGGCTGTTCGGAGCCCGGGGGCTCGAGCCATTGGCCCGCCCGGAGCACCCGCCGCTGGGGGCAGCGGGCCAGCAGCTCCGCCCAACCGCTGGCCGCCAGCACCACCAGATCCGCGGGGCCGCCCACCCGCAACACCCCATCCCAGGCCAGGCCCAGCAGGGCCGATGCGGCAGTGGTAAACGGCGCTAAGCCCTGGCGCTGAATCGGCACCAGGTGGCAGGCCGGCAAGGCAAAACGCAGCAACTCAATCGGATCGCCGTCGCCGCCTGGAAACCAGGGATCTTGCAGGTTGTCGGCGCCCACCGCCACCGTGACCCCCGCCCGCTGCAGGCTGCGAATCGGCGCCTGGGCCCGCAGCACCGGCGTCTGGCCTGGGCGACGGCCCAGCA
This sequence comes from Cyanobium sp. NIES-981, assembly GCA_945907085.1. Classification (GTDB taxonomy): domain Bacteria; phylum Cyanobacteriota; class Cyanobacteriia; order PCC-6307; family Cyanobiaceae; genus Cyanobium_A. Next base: position 2,514 of record CAMDSS010000095.1, read on the forward strand.
GCCACTGGTTGGTGAGCGGCAAGGCCACCACCCCCAGGCCAGCGGCGGCCATCTGGTCGGCTAGCCGATCAAGGGCCCTCTCGCCCAACAGGCCCATGCTGCAGCTGTGGCTGCAGGTGATCGGCACCCTGCTCCGTTGCTCCAAAGCCTGCCGGGCCACCAGGGCCACGCCCCGACCCGGTTGGCGGTCAGCCTCATCCACATGCAAATCCACCCCGCAGCCAAGCTGCTCCGCCAGGGCCAGCAGGGATGCCAAGGCTTCCTGCTCCGCCAAAGCCGCACCCCCATAGGGAGGCCCGAGCACCCCGCCGAGCAAGCCGCCCCAATCGGCCACCTGCCGGGCGAAGGCCTTGCCCTCGGGGCTGGACCAATACGGCAGCGGCACCAGGGCCACCAACTGCAACTCGACCCGGCCATGCCAACGCTGGCGCAGGGCCAGCAGGGCCTGCCAACTGGCCTGGGCCCCAGGGCCACCGCTGTCGATATGGGTGCGCATCGCCCGCAGGCCATAGCGCCAACCCCGCCCCAAGGCCATTTCCGCGCGGGCCAACACCTGGGCCTCGCTGCGCTGGCCATGCTCCCGCTGGTTTTGGGCCAGGGCCTCGGCCATGGTGCCCTCCCAGTTGGGGAAGAGAGCGCCGGTGAAGGCCTTGTCCAGGTGGGCATGGGGCTCCACCAAAGGGGTCAGGGCCAGGGGTAACGGGGAGCCACCGCCGCCCGGGGCAAGGGGCTGGATCCCCCGCACCAGGCCTGCGGCGTGGTCGATTTGCACCGCCACCAGCCCCTCCCGATCGGCCCGGGGCAAGGTTTGGAGGGTCGGATCCAACAGGCAGCGCGGCATCCGCACCTGCAGGGGCCGGGCCAAGGGCAAGGCGGTCACGAAGCCCGACGGGGGGGATGGGTCTGTTGACCCGATTCCAACAGCACAAAGGTGCCGGCAATCGCCAGCACCGTTGCGTGGAAGCGGGGCACCTGCCAAGCCAGCAGGTTTTGGCCACCAATTTCGGCCCGGTAAATGCTGAACACCCCGAAGTTCTGGCGCCTGGCCTGATCGCGCACCAGGCGGCCCAGGGCCTGCCTCTGGTCATGGACCAGCCCGTGGCAATTGCTCAGGGCCAGGCGCATCACCGCCGGCAGGCCGTCATCGCTGCAGAGCTCGTCACTGATTTCATCCACCAGGCGCTCGGAGGCAAAGGTCTCGAGGTCGGCTGGCGAAGGATTGCTGATCGCCAGGCCCGCAGCCCCAAGGGCAATCGCCAAGGCGATCGGAATCCAGGGCCGACGGGATGAAATGCTCAAAACCTTGGCTGTCAGGCACCTTGGTACATTGGCACCGATCACGGCGGGCGTCGCCAAGTGGTTAAGGCAGCGGCTTGTGGTGCCGCCATTCGGGGGTTCAAGTCCCCTCGCTCGCCCTTTGACCCCCTTCCTCTTCCAGGCCCTTGGGCTCGGAAGAGGTTTTTTTATGGCTGGCCTGCAGCAAAGCGTTCAGTAGCCGATCCGCGCCCCCTACACCTTCGCGCACCGCATCGGCGCAGGGCAGGCCCGTTGCCTTTTCCACCGCGGCAATCGCAGCTTCGGCCGCGGCGGCCTCAAGCAGGGCGGTGTTCAAGGCAATCGCCCGCACCCTCGGCGCTGGCGCCAACGACGTAGCCGGCCTGGCCAAGGCGGCCAGCGCTTCCACCGCCCCAATCAGCTGGGGCAACGGCGGCAAGGGCACCTCCGCCAGGCCCCGGATGTGGGCCTGGCCAGCCCGGTGCACCAACAGCAAATCGGTGGGTTGGCTGCCCCGCAGCAGGGGCAAGGTGGCCGTGGAACCCGGGTGGCAGAGCGAACCCTGGCCTTCGACCAGTACCCAACTGGTGGCATCCCCCCCGGCAGCAGCGGCCAGCACCGCCTGCTCCACGGCCCCAGCGGCGTAATCCACCCGCACCGCATCCAGGGCCACCCCAGCCCCACTGATCAAAATGCCCGCCTGGCCCGTGCCCACAAAGCGGGCATCCAGCCCGCGCCTGAGCGCCGCGGCCTGCAACTCCAGGCAAGCGCTCATCTTGCCCACGGCCATGTCGCTGCCCACCGCCAACAGGCGCCGGCCGGGTAGGGCTGCGGCGCGGCCGGCGGCCACCACCAAATCCAAAGGCTCCCGGCGCAGATCCCAAATCCAGGCCCCGCTTTGCACCAGGGCGGCCAAGGCGGGGTCATCACCCAGGTGGGTATGGAGGCCACTGGCCACCGAGAGGCCCGCCCGCAAGGCCGCCACCACATCGGCGTGCACGGCCGGAGGCAAACGACCGCCAGAGGGGGCCAACCCCACCACGGCCACCTGGGGCCCATGGGCCAGGGCCTCCGCCACCGAAGCCACGATGGGCACCGCCCGATCGATCCCCGTGATCGCCCCCAGGTTTTGGCCGGCGTACTCGGGATCCACCACCGCCACGATCGGCCCCTTTCGGTAGCGCAACATCGCCAGGCCCGTCTTGCCGGTGAGGTTGGCGGTGCCGCCGTGCAACAGCAGCACCACCGGTGCCTGGGGATCGAGCTGGGTCATGGCCGTAATCCTTGCGGGCCGATGCCCAACCCCGCTCCGCTGGGGGGCTGCAGCCGATCCCCTTGGCACTCCAAACCCACAAACGGATCGTCCACCAGGTTGAGATGGCTATCGAGATCGGGCCAGCGCACCAGGGGCAACAGATGGGCCGCGGCCCCGTTTAGCAAGCTGCCATCGGAGTAGCAGCCGAGCATCACGGCCAAATCCAGGCCCTGGGCAGCGCGGGCCATCACCAGGGCCTCCGAAAGGCCCCCGCTTTTGAGCAGCTTGATGTTGATGCCATCCACATGGGGGGCCAGGCGCACCAGATCGGCCAAATTCCAGCAACTTTCATCCGCCACCAAGGGCATCGGGCAATCCGGGGCCAAAGCCGCAAATCCCGCCCTATCGGCCTCGGCATCGGCCAGGGGCGCCAGGGGCTGCTCCAGCAACACCACCCCATGGGCCGCCAAGGGTTCGACCATGGAGCGGGCCCCAGCCAAGCTCCAGCCCCCATTGGCATCCACCTGCAATTCGATCGCCGTGCCGGTCGCCCCTTTGCGGGCCTCCAGGGCCTGGGCCACGGCCCGCAGCAGGGCTAGATCGTGGTCGAGGCCATCGGGGCTACCGAGCTTGAGCTTGATCCGGGTGGCTGGCAACTGCTGCCACCAGCGCTCAAGCCGGGCAAGAACCGCAGGAATCTGCCCCAAGCCCAGGGTCACGCTGGTGGGAACACACGCAGCTGGATCCAGACCCCAGAGCTGCCACAGCGGCGCCCCCAGCCGCTGGCCCCACCAATCGTGCAGGGCCAGATCCAGGCCGCACCGGGCCGGGGGGCTCAATCTGGCGAGCAGGGGTTCGAGGGCCTGGCGTGGTTCGCAGCTGCGGGCTTCGAGCAAAGGAAACACGGCCTCCAATTCGGCCGCGATGGCGGGGGTCTCGTAGCAGCGATGGCCCGTATCCAAGCCACCGGTTTCGCCGATGCCGCGGATGCCGTCCTGCTCCACCACCACCAGCAGGTGCTCCACCGCGGCGGTGGTGCCCCGGCTGATCGCCAGCGGCACGGCCTTGGTGAGGGGAAAGTTCCGCAGGCTGCAGCGCATGGTGGGGGTGGGGGCCGCGCCGAGCGGATGCGGCGATAGCCGAAACTGGAACCATGATGGCCACCCCTCTCACTGCCCCTGCCGCCCCTATGGCGGGCCCAGGCGGGCGCGGCAGCTACTGGATCACCACCTTTGGCTGCCAGATGAACAAGGCGGATTCCGAGCGCATGGCCGGGATTCTCGAATCCATGGGCTATGCCCCTGGCTCAGACGAACACAGCGCCGATCTGGTTCTGTACAACACCTGCACGATTCGCGACAACGCCGAACAGAAGGTGTACAGCTATCTGGGACGCCAGGCCCAGCGCAAACGCACGAACCCCAACCTCACCTTGGTGGTGGCCGGCTGCGTCGCCCAACAGGAGGGGGCTTCCCTGCTGCGGCGCGTGCCCGAACTGGATTTGGTGATGGGCCCCCAACATGCCAACCGCCTCGACGTGCTGCTGGCCCAGGTGGAGGCCGGCGCCCAGGTGGTCGCCACCGAGGAGCACCACATCCTCGAAGACATCACCACTGCCCGGCGCGACAGCACGGTCTGCGCCTGGGTGAATGTGATTTATGGCTGCAACGAGCGCTGCACCTACTGCGTGGTGCCATCGGTGCGAGGCAAGGAACAATCCCGCCTGCCGGGCGCCATCAAGCTGGAAATGGAGGGCTTGGCCGCCAGCGGCATCAAAGAAATCACCCTGCTGGGTCAAAACATCGATGCCTATGGCCGCGACCTGCCCGGCATCACCCCGGAAGGCCGCCGCCAGCACACCCTGACCGACCTGCTGCACCAGGTGCACGATGTGGCCGGCATCGAGCGGATCCGCTTCGCCACGAGCCATCCCCGCTATTTCACCGAGCGGCTGATCGACGCCTGCGCCGACCTACCCAAGGTGTGCGAACACTTCCACATTCCCTTCCAAAGCGGCGATGACGACGTGCTCAAGGCCATGGCCCGGGGCTACACGATTGATCGCTACCGCCGCATCATTGATCGGATTCGCGATCGGATGCCCGAGGCCTCGATCAGCGCCGATGTGATCGTGGCGTTCCCTGGCGAAACCGACACCCAATTCCGCCGCACCCTGGCCCTGATTGAAGAAATCGGCTTCGATCTGGTTAATAC
>CAMDSS010000096.1 GCA_945907085.1 Cyanobium sp. NIES-981
AATCTTGCGCCGGGGCCTGGCGGCTCATGACGACGTACTCGAGTTCGCCTTGCCCACCCATGCCACCGCCTGGGATCCGGAGCAGGGCTTCAGCTGGGATGCCAGCGGATGTCGCACCGATTGCTCCTGGTTTGGCTTCAAGATTGCTGTGAAGCCTGGAGCGGCTTTCACCCGCACAGAGCTCGCTCAGGAGCTGGACCGCAATCTGATCGGCAACCGCATGCTGTTCGGCGGCAACCTGTTGCGCCAGCCGGCCTTTGTGCAGCTGCGAGAGGACAACCCAGAAGCACTGCGGGTTGTGGGCGAGATGGTGGGGGCTGACGAGATCATGGGTACCACATTGTTTCTTGGCACCTATCCCGGCCTAACTGGCGCGATGTTGGCCCGGGAGGTCGAGGTGATTGATGGCTTCATAGGGCGATGAAGTACACACACATCATCTTTGATCTTGACGGCACGCTCGTCGACTCTGCATCTGAAATCTACGAGGCTGCAGTTGTCGTTTGTCGCAAACACGATCTAGCTACCCCTAGCCTTGATTACATTCGCTCCATGACCGGATCTCCGCCGCGGCTATTTTTCCTCGACCATGGTTGTTGCGAGGCCGATGTAGAGGAACGGGTGTTCGAGTTCCGGTCTTATCTAGCTGCTCATGCTGGTGATCCGGCCTGCGTCTTTCCCGCTGTGGTTCATGTGCTCTCGCAGCTGCAACAGCACGAGATCCGAATTTCACTGGCAACAACTAAGCCGTCCGCGCTAGCGGACACCCTGTTAGAGCGCTACGGCCTATCACCCTATTTTGCTCACATCCAAGGCACGGATCCCCCTTTGCAGCACAAGCCCCATCCGGACATTTTGCACGCTTGCATGGACAAAGCTTCGCCCGGCGCGGTGGCCATGGTGGGGGACACAGTTTTCGACGTCGAAGCGGCCCACAACTCCGCTATTGATTCAATCGCGGTCTGTTCCGGTGCCCATAGCCAGGAGCGGCTGGCTGGCGCTAGACCCACTTTCTTGATTCGTTCGCTTGATGAGATCCTTGGCATTCTGGAGCTGCCTTCATGAGCACAACCAAGTTCTCCGATCTGCTAACAGAAAAGTTGCTGGAGCTTGGCTACAGCCACTGCTACTTCGTGGCCGGCGGCAACATCATGCACCTGCTCAACAGCGTGCGCAGCCGCTTCACTTGCATCCCCTTCGCCCATGAGGTGGGGGCCGCGATCGCCACTGAGTATCACAACGCCTCGATCTCTGGATTGCAGGGGAGGGCGTTCTGCTTGGTCACAGCGGGGCCGGGCCTCACCAATGCGATTTCGGGTGTAGCGGGAGCCTGGCAAGAGAGTCGCGAGCTGCTGATTCTCGGCGGCCAAGTGAAGACCGCCGACCTAGCAGGCCCTGGTCTCCGACAGCGTGGCATTCAGGAGGTGAATGGCGTGGAGCTGCTGCGCTCGATCACCAAAGCGGCCCTGCGGATCGACTCGCCGGCCCAGCTAGTGGAGGCTCTTCAGGCGGTACGCCTAGGCAGCACGCCTCGCAAGGGCCCGGTGTTCCTTGAGCTGCCGCTCGACACCCAAGCTTCGTTAGTGGACACGGTGGCCGTGCCGGCGACGGCTGGCGAAGCGCCCAGCCTGCCTATCGCATCACTGGGATCTGAGTGGATCGCTCAGATCGCCGCTCGCCTCAGCCAGGCCATCCGGCCGGTGGTGCTGATAGGCGGCGGCGTGGAGCGTGCCACCAGCCTGGAGCTGGCGCAGGAGCTGGCTAATTGTGGGTTGCCGCTGATGACTACCTACAACGGCGCTGATCGGGTCAATAATCAGCTTGTAAACTACTTCGGCAGGCCTAACACCTGGGGCATGCGCTACAGCAACATCCTGTTGCAACAGGCCGATCTGATCGTGGCTCTAGGTACGCGCCTAGGCATGCAGCAGACCGGCTTTAACTGGGAGGAGTTCGCTCCTCTCGCCCACCTGATTCAGGTTGAGATCGATCCCGCTGAGCTGGCCAAGGGGCATCCGAAGGTTGACGAGCCATGTTGCGGCGATGCCAACGAGGTGCTCCGCCTGCTACTTGTTGAGCACCACATCGTCCTGCAGCCTCACCAGCAGGGCTGGCTCGAGCACTGCCGGCTGGTGAAGTCCTCCCTACCCCTCAGTGAGGACTGCAACAGTCGCAATCTGCACTACATCAATCCCTACGACTTCTGGGTGCAGCTCTCCGGGCAGCTGGACGGCAACTCAGCTTTGGTGCCCTGCAGCAGCGGCTCCTCGTTCACTTCTTCGTATCAAGCCGTCACCCTGCCGGCAGGCACTCAGATGCTGAGCAACAAGAGCCAGGCAGCGATGGGCTACGGCCTCTCCGGGGCGATCGGCGTGGCGCTAGCCAACCGAGATCGGCGCGTGTTCCTTGTGGAGGGCGATGGCGGCTTCCTCCAGAACATCCAAGAGCTGGCGGTAGCGCGCAAGAACCTAAACAACCTCGGTATCTACCTCTGGGTCAACAACGGTTATGCATCCATCCGTATGACCCAGAAGACCTACTTTCAGGGCGCCTGGCTTGGGTGCGATACCGAATCCGGGCTTGGCTTTCCAGACTGGTCAACCCTATTTGCCAGCTTTGACATACCTGTGTTGTCGATGGGGCCCGAGGGATTCGCCAGCGATATTACCCAGAAGTTCATCCGCGAGAACGGTCTTTATGCGGTGCTTGTACCCATCGATCCTGCCCAGACCTTCTTCCCGAAGATCTCCTCTTTCATCACTCCGTCGGGTGGAATGAAATCGAACGCGCTCCATAAGATCGGACCGGACCTTCCTGAGGACCTGTACAGGCGCATGGCACCCCACCTTCTCACCCCCACTGCCTATTCATGAATCTCAACGAAAAGAAACTAGCTGAGCTCATACGACGCATCAGCGAGCGCGGCCACCTCAAGAGCATCAAGGCAGAATTCGAAGCAGAGGGGACGCGTAGCGATGAGCTGCTGCGCCTGCTCGATGTGACGCGCACCTGCAATGTGCCTCTCACCCTGAAGATCGGCGGCTGCGAGGCGGTGAAGGATCTCTACGAGGCCCGCCAGTTCGGGGCGAGCTTCATCGTGGCACCGATGATAGAATCAGAATACGCCCTAAGGAAGTTCTGCGACACGATCCGCAAAGTTTATCCTGACAATGAGGTTCAAGAAGTTAAATTCCTGTTCAACCTTGAGACGATTCAGGCTTACAACTTCTTTGACGACATTTTTCAAGTGGCAATCGAGAGCCCTGTTATCTCCGGTGTGGTGTTCGGCCGCACCGATTTCTCGGGCTCGCTGGGCATGAAAGGCGACGTTCAAAACGAGAAGGTCACCGAATGCATCGAGGCGATCGCCCGCAGGCTGGTGCAGACTGACCTCGATATGGTGGTGGGCGGAGCCATTTCGATTGCTTCGCTGCCTGAATTGAAACGGGTTGCCCAGCACCGGCTGTCACGCTTTGAGACCAGGAAGGTGGTGTTTGACGGCGCACGGTTGAATGATGGGGACCTTGCTGATTCGCTACTCGATGCTGTGCACTTCGAGATCCTCTGGCTGATCAATAAAAGTGACTACTATGGGTTGCTGCACCGAGAGGATAAAGCGCGGATCGCCCAGCTTGAGCAGCGCTGGAACGTGCTGCAGCGTGAGATCGTGCTGTGAATAGAGACGTAATTGCCGTGTGAGCCCTATTCGCAGGTTATCGAATGTATAAATTTCGCAGCCCAAATTAGTTGATGGCGCTCCGCTAGGGTTTTGATGAGGTCTTGGCATTTCTGTGACAATAGGTCAAGCGACCGATATACGATTTCCCCGAGGCTAAATACGGCATTAGTCTAAAGGAAATTCTCTTCAACTTTAATTGTGGATATTAAGCCAATTCTCTTAACAGGCGGTACAGGATTTTTTGGCAAAGCTCTTCTTCGCCAACGCCTGTCTTCTGCCGCCATGTCTCGATACCCAATTGTTGTATTAAGCCGCAATCCAGATAAGTTCAAAAACAGCCACCCATCGGTCGCAAATCAGCACGGGCTTACCTTCCACAAGGGGGATGTCCAAAACCGGACCTCTCTGCCATGGGGTGATTCATTCAGTCATGTGCTGCATGCGGCCACGGATTCCACACTGGGGCCCGGCCTCTCTCCGATACAGCGCTTTCAGCAGATCGTTGAGGGCACGACGAATATCCTCGATCTTGCGGTGGCAACGGGCGCTCGTCGTTTCCTGCTCACCAGCTCCGGCGGCATCTATGGACCACAACCAACTGATCTCGAGGCGATTCCGGAAGACTGGCGAGGTAGTCCGCCCATGGATGAACCAAGCACGGCCTACAGCCAGGCGAAGCGCGCCGCTGAACACCTTTGCGCCCTCTACCGTGAGGCGCATGGCTTGGAAACAGTGATCGCACGCTGTTTTGCCTTCGTGGGCAGGGATCTCCCCCTAGATGCACACTTTGCAATCGGCAACTTCATTCGGGATGCGCTTAGCGCTGAACAAATCACGGTGGCGGGTGATGGCACTCCTCTACGCACCTATCTTGATCAAACCGATTTGGCCCATTGGCTGTGGATGCTCATGATGAATGGCCAAGATGGCGAAACTTTCAACGTGGGATCCGATCAGGTGATCAGCATCGCTGAGCTTGCTCATCTAGTGCGTGATTTGATTTCTCCAAATAAACCAGTTCGCATTTTAGAGTTATCTCAACAGGTTGCTTTACGCAATCGCTACGTTCCCGATATACGTAAAACGCAGCAGCAGCTCGGTCTCAGTGTCACCGTTCCCTTGGCGGAAGCCATCCGGTGCACCGTTGCGGCTGCACAGGCGGCCATGACTCTGCATAAGAGTGATTTTCCACCTAAAACCAGGCTGAATAGTGAGCCTGGAAATACCATATCTTAAGAGTTTGTTGTATAAACAATTGAGTAGCTGTGCTTTTCCTTTCTGAGAGCTGATCTCCCTCCGTTCGGGCCGATTCACTAAGTTTAGCAGCCTAGAACGTCGGATTTCATCCGTTTTGTGGTGTTGTCTCTTAAAAAACCTGACCTTGACTGTCATTTTATTGCCGCCACACGCAGCCTTCTCAAGCTTTTAAGGAATAGGGGATCACAGCAGCAGGCGCTGACCATCGTCATCTGATGAAGAACTATAGTTATGGTGTTAGTCAATGCCGAATTCCACCCTATTGGTGTCACGGAATGTAGACCAGTATGGCGCGCCAGTTCCGCTGAGTGTCGCTGTTCAAATCAGTCGGGAGAACCCTTTATCTGCGACAAACTCCTGTTTCAGAGCTTCTTTGTGCCGTTTTGCTAAGGCCTGGAGATCATCAAAGCTGCGGCAGTCACTGAGGATCCCGGGCGCCATCACAAGCAGCAATTACCACTTCGGTTATCGCACTTCTATTCGGTGCGCTGACTTTCAGGAAAGATGACACCTCTTGGCGGCCCATTCAGGTTGCCTGAATCAAAGGTAGCTCCTTTGCTGGGATTTCTTCTTCCGTGGGTTTGTTGATCCAGACCAGATCCGGCTGGCGCCAGCAGCGGGTGGATCGGCTCCATCGACGGGGATGCAGTTGACGGGCCTGGTCGTAAACCTCGGCACGGCGTTGGCAGATCTCAACGGCTTGGCCGCAATGGCGCTGGTGGGGCGTCACGAATTTGATGCCGCTGTGGCGGTGCCGGTAGTTGTACCAGTCCACAAAGGCCACCACCCAGGCGCAGGCTTCGCCTTTGCTGCCAAACGGCCGGCTGGGGTAATCAGGCCGATACTTCACCGTCCGGAACAGGGATTCTGAGTAGGGGTGTCGTTTGAAACCCTTGGCCTGGAGAAGGATCTGAGCACGCCCAACTCCTCCAACCGGCTCTCCAAGATGGCCGCACGCATTGCATAGCCGTTATCGGCGTGCAGAACCAAAGGCTGCTTACGGCCCTTGCTGATCCGCTCTCTCAGGCAAGCCCTACTCACCAGATCCGCTGCAATGGCTGGATCCTCACGCTCATCCACATCCCAGGCCACCACCTTGCGGCTCCAAACATCGACCACCAGATAGAGGTAAAGCCAGATCCCTCGAACGGTGGTGGGCAGATAGGTGATGTCCCACGGCCAGACCGCATTGGGTCGGTCCGCCCTTAGCCGCGGCACTGAACGCGCTTCCTGCGGAAGCCGGGCAAGTCCGCGCCGGTGGCACTGCCCTGCCTGGTGCAACACCCGATAGAAGCTCGATTCAGAGCCGATGTAGAGCCCATGATCAGCCAGCGCCGGCACGATCTGACCTGGCGGCAGTGCGGCGTACTGGGGCTGGTTGCAGGTCAGCAAGATTCGCTGGCGCTTCTCCTCGCTGAGCCGATGGGCAACATGACGATCACTTCCTTTACGGCGGTCCTTACCGTCACGATCACCGATCAAGTCCTTCCGCCACCGTTTGAGGGTGCGCAGGCAGATGCCGATCTCACCGCAGGCACTCACCAGCCTGGCACCTGCGGCATTCGCCTCGCTGATCAGCTCGATCGCCTTCCGCCGGTTCAGGGCTCTAGTCAGCCTTCCGCGTCCTCCGAACAGAAGGCCTCCCACTTTTTTCGCAGCACCAGCAAGGCCGCCATCTCCGCCATGGCCTTTTCCTTGCGCTGCAGCTCCTTTTTGAGAGCCTTGATCTCCCGCTGGTCCTGGGCTCGGAGCCTTTCAAGCTCCTTCTGCTCGGCCATCGTCAGCACTGGCTGGGCATTGGCATCCTGAGCTGTCTGACGCCATCGGCTCACCTGCTCAGGGAAGAGGCCTCGCTCACGGCAGTAGGCGCTGAGCTCGGTTTCATTAAGGCCAGCGGTCTCCATCACCACCGTGAACTTGTCGGTGGCGCTCCAGCCTTCTGGTTCCTTTTCCGATGCCGGCACCACCGTTCCTTGCAACCGCCACACCTTCCTTCACTTGTAGAGGGTCGCCACGTGAATGCCCAGCTCTTCTGAAATCCGGGCCACATTCTGCCGCTGCGGAGGGCTCATCCGCCTTCTCACATCAGCCCTAACAGCCTCGCTGTAACGACGCATTGATCATGTCCTCAAGCCCCCGGGTTTACGAGTGAAAGGAGTGACATATTTCCTGAAACCGGGGGGGCCACACCTGCCGGTGTGACGGGCCCTTTGCCTTCTCACATCAGCTTTGAAAGCCTCGATGTAATGCCGCAATGCTCTGTTCGATCAAGCCCACTAGTGGTCGAAATAAAGAGGCGTCATCT
>CAMDSS010000097.1 GCA_945907085.1 Cyanobium sp. NIES-981
CGGCCCGAGTTGTCCCAGGAGGACAACGAGGCGATCTACGGCAAGTGCGCCCGCCCCCATGGCCATGGCCACAACTACCTGCTCGATGTGACCGTGCGCGGTTCGATCGATCCCCGTACCGGGATGGTCTGCGATCTGGCTGTCCTCCAGCAGTTGGTGGACGATCTGGTGGTGGAACCCTTCGACCACACTTTCCTCAACAAGGACGTGGCCTTTTTTGCCACCTGTGTGCCCACGGCCGAAAATATCGCCCTTCATATTGCCGATTTGCTCACGGCGCCGATCGCGGCCACCGGTGCCCGGCTCCACAAGGTGCGTGTCCAGGAGAGCCCCAACAACGCCGCCGAAGTGTTTGCCGAATCGCCCCAGCTCGAGATGGTGCCCGCCGCCCTGGAGGCCCTGGTGGCCGGTTGAGCCAGGTGCCTGCCCCCCAGCTGCGCCTGGTCTTGGCGGTGAGCCTGGATGGTCGCCTTGCTCCGGCGGAGGGCGGGGCGGCCCAATTGGGCGGCTCTGGTGATCGCCGGGTGCTGGAGGAATCCCTGGCCTGGGCGGATGGCTGCCTGATGGGTGCCGAAACCCTGCGCCTCCATGGCAGCACCTGTTTGATCCGCGCGCCGGATCTGCTGGAGCAACGCCATGGGGCCGGATACCCGCCCCAGCCGGTCGCCCTGGTGGTGAGCCGTTCGGGCCAGATCCCTGGCCAGCTGCCTTTTTTTCAACAACCGATCGAGCGCTGGCTTGTAGCCCCCGTCAGCGCGGCGCCTTTTCCAGGCCAGCTATCAGATCAGAGTCAAGTGCAGGCACCAGGGTTCCAGCGACACCTCCCTTTGGAGCCTTGGCCTCGGCTGCTTTCCCGGCTCGCGGCCGAGGGCCTCAATCGACTGCTGGTGCTGGGCGGAGCCCAATTGGGGGCCAGTTTGCTGCGCGAAGCCCTGATCGATGAGCTGCAGCTCACCCTGTGTCCCCAGGTGCTGGGTGGGCCCCACAGCTGGGTGCCCCTGCAGGAGGCCTGCCCTGGCTCCCATTGGCGGCTCCAGGAGACGCGTCCGTTAGACGGCGATGAGCTGATGCTGCGTTACGCACGCAAGGGCCCCTAACTGCGGGCTTTCTTAAAGCTTTGGGCCAGCTCCCTTAGGGGCACGTCCTTCAGGGTTTCGGCCGGCAGGCCCAGCATTTTGGCCAAACAGCGCTTCACCACGGTTTCACTCACGGTGCCGAAGTTGCCTTGGATCACTTCCATCACCACCGCCAGGCTTTGACCCGTGGCATCGGTTTCCTCCACCAGGCATTGGCTGGTGGGTTTGGCGAGCTGCTGGCAGGGGCTTTGCAGCTTGGCTTCCAGTTCTGGCTTGCCCCCCGAGGCTGTTTCCACACACACCCGGGTGAGCCGACTCTCCAGCTGGGGCCGCATGAGCTGCAGCACGGGCAGGAGTAGGCCGGCTTGGGCAGGGCCCTGCAGGCTTGCCCAGGCCAGGACACCAAGCAGCCAGCGGCTGGAAATGGGCATGGGAAGCGGTGCACCAAGGCCCCAACACTCTGGTTAGTTTTGCGTCACGCTGCCGCGCCCCCCTTTTGCTGGATCTTGCGGGCCATGGCTGAGTTGCAGGTCCGCTGGCACCAGTCGATGGCCGATTTTTCGGAGGCCGAATGGGATCGAATGCTGGGCGATGGGGATGGGGCTGAGCCCGCCAGCCCTGTCCTGCCTTTCTTCCGGTGGCGCTGGCTGCACCGCCTTGAGACCAGTGGCAGCATCGTGCCCAGGCAGGGTTGGCAGAGCTGTCATCTGGGCCTGTGGCGGGGCGCCAGGTTGGTGGCGGCTGCCCCCCTGTATCTCAAGGGCCACAGTTATGGCGAGTTTGTTTTTGACCAGAGTTTTGCCCAGCTTGCTGGCCAATTAGGGCTGCGTTACTACCCCAAGCTTGTGGGGATGAGCCCGCTGAGCCCGGTGCAGGGCTATCGCTTTTTGTTCGCGCCCGGGGAAGATCCCGCGGTCCTCACGGTGCTGATGCTTGAGCATGTTGGGGCGTTTTGCCGCCAGAACCAGATCCTGAGCTGCAATTTCTTGTACGTGGATCCGGTCTGGGGTGCCCTCGCCCAAGCGGCAGGCTGGGCGCCTTGGATCAACCAGCAGGGGCTGTGGACCAATCCAGGGCTCAGCACGTTCGAGGGCTATCTGGCCAGCTTTAACGCCAACCAGCGGCGCAATATCAAGCGGGAACGCAAGGCGGTGGCCGCGGCTGGCCTGGAGGTGACCCCCCTGGTGGGGGAGGCCATTCCTGGGGCCATGGTTGACCGCATGCACGATTTTTATGCCCAGCACTGCAGCCGTTGGGGCCCATGGGGAAGCAAATATCTCACCCACGACTTTTTTCTTGCGGCATCCCAAGAGCTGCGCTCCAGCCTGGTGCTGTTCAGCGCCCACCGGGGTGACCCGAACGAGCCGGTGGCGATGTCGCTCTGTGTCCACAACGCCAACCAGCTCTGGGGCCGTTATTGGGGAAGCGATGAGGAGATTGATTCGCTCCATTTCGAGGTTTGCTACTACGCCCCATTGCCTGGGCCATCGGACGGGGAATCACCAGCTTTGACCCAGGGGCCGGCGGTTCCCACAAGCGGCGGCGGGGTTTTGTCGCTGAGGCGCGCACCAGCCTGCATTGCTGGTTTGAGCCCCAGTTCGACGCCATCCTGCGGCGCTGGCTACCGGAGGCCAATGTCCAGATGGGCCTGGAGATTGAGGCGGTGAATGCGGAGCTGCCCTTCACGGCTTCCTACGATCCACCCCATGTCCCAGGTTCAACCTTCCCTGAAGCCCAGCGTCCGCCAGCAGCTGGATGACCGCCTCTCCCAGCGCTTCATTGCCCTCGACCCTGGGGGCTATGTGCTGATCAAGCTGGACGTGGCCGCTGTCCAGCTTGTGGTGGAGCACTACGGCAACGGCATTGATGAGCGGGGGCTCGCCACCGATCCCGCAACCGGTGAGGTGTTGCGCTGCAAAGGAGCGGGTCCCAGGCAGCCGTTGGCGGTGTTTCGCGGCCGCAGCGCCAAGGAGCTCGGCATTGCCCTCACCGAAGGAGCAGGTCCCCACCCGCTAAGCCGGTTGGATCATGCCCTCTACGTAGGACGGGAACTGCAGAAGGCGGAATGGTGCCTGGAGCAGGGCCTGGAGTATGTCCAGGATTGAGCTTTAGACCGGCTGCAATTCGCGGGTTGGG
Source organism: Cyanobium sp. NIES-981 (assembly GCA_945907085.1). Classification (GTDB taxonomy): domain Bacteria; phylum Cyanobacteriota; class Cyanobacteriia; order PCC-6307; family Cyanobiaceae; genus Cyanobium_A. The sequence continues at coordinate 3,213 of CAMDSS010000097.1, forward strand.
GCGACTGGTGCCTTGGGGGGTTCGGGGGGCAGGTTGGCGAGTTGCTCTTGAATTTCGTTGCGCACGATTGCCCTGTATTCCAGGAAGTGCTCGTTGTGGGCAAGGATCGAAACAAAGCCCTTAAAGCGCTTGGGATTGTGCCGTGCCATCCCAGCTAGGGCCTTCCAGAAGCGGAAACGGGTGTTCCGTTTGAAGCCTTGACGCCACACCACCGTGGCCAGGGCCCTGAGATCGGTCCAATCGGTGCCGCGGGCTTCTTTGCGGTTTTCGGGAATCACAAATTGCTTGTACTTCTGGGGGGGAAGCTTGAGGAAATAGCTGTACACCCGATCGATGTAGGCATTGGGTTCGTAGAGCGCCGCAAAGGCATCCACGTATTCATTGGCGATGTCGCGAATGGGCCGCGTCGGTACAAAGTTGAGCAGGTTGGTTTGGTTGACCCCTTTAGCTGCCGCTGTTGCCTGGATCAGCCGCTCTTCCCGCTCTAATCGGTGCCAGAGGGCTGTGTTGGGTAGGGCTTGCAGCATGCCCATCATCGCGTGGGGAATACCCGTGCGGCTGACGAATTCCACGATCCGGCTTCCAGCGCCTTGCTTTTCTCCGTCGAAACCGATGATGAATCCGGCCATCACCCGGAGGCCGTAGGAGGTGATTTTGTTGACCGAATCTTCGAGGGAGCTGCGGGTGTTTTGCAGTTTTCCGGCCGTGGCCAGGCTGGCCTCATCGGGGGTTTCGATACCCAGGAAGACGCTTTCAAAGCGGGCGTCCACCATCATGGTCATCAGTTCGTCGTCGGCGGCGAGGTCGACCGAGGCTTCCGTGGCAAAGCTGAAGGGATAGCCGTTGTCGATCTGCCACTGCTTCAGCATCGGCAGGAGCAACTTCACGTTGCGCTTGTTGCCAATGAAGTTGTCATCCACCAAAAAGACCGAACGGCGCCACCCCAGGTCGTAGAGATACTGAAGCTCTGCGATTAATTGCTCGGGGTTTTTGGTGCGTGGCTTGCGGCCGTAGAGCACGATGATGTCGCAGAACTCACATTGAAAGGGGCAACCCCGTGAGAACTGAACAGACATTTCCGAATAGGCCGGAAGTTCGAGCAGGTCAAAGCGCGGAATCGGTGTGCCCGTCACATCTGGCTTTACCCCGTCGGAGCTGAAGCGGCCGGCGTTCTCTCCCCTTTCCAGGGCTTCGATGAACATCGGCAGGGTGATTTCACCCTCATCGAGCACTTTGAAGTCAGCCAGGTCAAGCTCGGGGGCATCCGGCGTCGAGCTGGCAAAGGGGCCGCCAACGGCCACGGGAATGCCCAGGGCCTTGGCCTTGGCGATCTGCGCAGCCATGTCGGCCTTTTGCACGATCATTCCGGAGATCACCACCAGCTCCGCCCAGGCCCATTCGGCTTCAGTCACCTCGCGCACATTGCGGTCAACCAGCTTCATCTCCCAGTGCTGGGGCAATAGGGCCGCCACGGTGACCAATCCCAGGGGTGGGAGCAGCACCTTGCGGTTGACCAATTCAAGAATTTTCTCGTAGCTCCAGAACGTCTTTGGGAACTCTGGATAAACGAAAAGGGCGCGCATGCAGGTTCTATCGCTTGTCTGGGATCGTTTGGCTGGGCCAGATCGCTTGCGCGCCCTCTGGAGGGGCATTTGTTCTCCATGAACCTTAGGCCCCTTTCGGGGTATGACGTCCCTTTATGAGACTTCGCCTTTTGGGCAGAGCCTCTGCTGTAATGGGCTCAAGTTTTTTGATGGCCGGCCATGGGCGTTGCGATCTACCTGGGTCTGGTGGGTGGCGGTCTCGTCGCAGCCGTTTTGGCCTCCGTCGTGCTGCGCGGCGTCAAGCTGATCTGAAGCGGCCCACCTGGGTTTACCCCCGTCCTTCAAGCCCTGCCTTAATGGCACCGAGTTCAGGCCAGGCGAGTGTTCCGCTGGCTGAGCAATTCCCATAGCCCTAGGGCTGCCCCAAGGCTGCCCAGCACCACAAAACTTGGCCATAGGCCCACTTCCAGGCTCATGCCGGCGGCAAGCAGGCCGCTCATGCCTCCGCCGCCGAGGAACGCAATCTGGCCGAGCCCTGCCATGCGACCCCGCAGAACCTGGGGTGAATGCACCTGGATGATCACGTTGGTGCCTGAGAGCAAGCAGGCCGTACCAGCCCCAATCAGAAAGGCCATGAACAGGCCCCAAAGGGCGTGGGGGTGCAGACCCAAGCCAACCTGGGCCAATCCGCTGACCAGGGCGCTGGCGCCCAAGAGCAAGCCTGGTTTGCGGCTTAGGGATCCTGCGCGCCGCTGGAGCCAAACCCCGCCGCAGATACTTCCTGCGGCGATCACGCTGGTAAAAAGCCCGAGGGATTGGGGGCTCGGCCCCAGCAGTTCACTGGCCATCAAGGGGGCCAGGCCTGGGTGGAAAAAGCCGACAAGACACGCCAGGGCGCAGAAGACCAGCACCCGGCGAAGACCTGGGCCGCATAGGCGCCAAGCCGCTGCCATCGAGGCCTGCTGGCCCTTTTGGCTGCGCTGTTCGGCGCTGCGGTTGGGGGCCATCAGCCAGAGCAGGGTGGCAATGGGCACCAGATAGCTGGCCGCATCCAGGGCGAGGGCTGCAAAGGGGCCGGTGGTGGCCAGGAGCAGGCCGCCGACGGGTGGCCCCACCAACTTCGCCACGTTGAAGACCACCGAGAAGCTGGTGAGGTACGAGCCCAGTTCATCGGGTTTCTCAACCAAGAGGGCGCAGTACTTGTTGCGGGCGGTGAGTTCGTAGGCGCTGGCAATGCCCACCCCCAGGGTGCTGGCCAGTAGCAACATCGCCTGGATGGCTCCCTGGCTCATCGGAATGGCGATGGCGGCCAGCACAGCCGCCCCAAACAAGCCCCACTGGGCCCGGATCAGCACCCGCTCGCTGCCAACCTCATCGGTGAGCACCCCAGCCCAGCCGCTGACCACCAGGGTGGGCAGGGTGAGCATGGCGAAGTGCAGGGCCAGCAGCAGGGGGTTTTGGTTGCCATGCATCAACAGCCAGCCCTTGGCGGTGAGGCCGGCAAAGGAACCCGCCGTGCTGAGGCCCGAGGCCACCAAAAAGGTGGAGCGCTGCCACCGTCTGAGCCGTTGCAGCGCTGTGGAAAAGATGGGTGGCTGGGGCCTCGGCAGCTGGGGCTTCAAACCCCGGTGCGCCGCGCCGCGAGGGCGCCTTCCACCATCGCCTTGGCTCCCACCACGACTCCCACCAGGTCATAGGTGTTGGCGGCGGTGATGCGCACCGGAACCATGGTTCCGGGGGCAGCGCAAAGGCCGCCTTCGCCAGGCATCACCCGCACTTCGCCATCCACTTCAGGGGCATAGCGGCTACAGCGGCCCAGCATTTCGCCGGTGCTGGGGTTCTCCTGCTCGATCAACACGTCCACGATGCGCCCCACCCAGGCGGCGTTGCGCTCCGCGGCAATCGGTTGCTGCAGGGCCATCAGCCGTTCCTTGCGCTCCTGGGCCACCGCGTGGTCGACTTGATCAGGCAGATCTGCGGCGGCGGTGCCCTCTTCTGGTGAAAAGGTGAAAACCCCCACGTGGTCGAACTGTTGTTCCGCCACGAAATCCAGCAGGTGCTCGAAGTGGTCTTCGGTCTCGCCGGGAAAGCCCACGATGAAGGTGGTGCGCAGCACAGCTTCAGGAAGTTGCTCGCGAATCCGTTTGAGCAGGCCCGCTGTCACGTCGGCTTGCCAGGGGCGGTTCATGGCGCGCAGCACCTCCGGGTGGCTGTGCTGGAGAGGCAGATCGAGGTAGGGAAGCACGTTGGGCACCTCCCGATAGGCAGCCAGCACCTCGGGGGTGAGGCCTGTGGGGTAGGCGTAGTGGACCCGAATCCAGGGGATTTCCACCTCCCCTAGGGCCCGCAGCAGCTCAGCGAGTTGGGGTTTTCCATAGATGTCGAGGCCGTAGTTGGTGGTGATCTGGCTGATCAAAACCAGTTCTTGAACCCCTTGGCTCGCCAGGGTTTGGGCTTCCGCCAC
>CAMDSS010000098.1 GCA_945907085.1 Cyanobium sp. NIES-981
TCTGCTTTGCTCCAAGCCGACCCCCAGTCGCGCCGCATCTTTTTCAAGTCGTCTGGCTTGCCTTACCAGCCCGGTGAGATTTTGCGCCAGCCCCTGTTGGCGGCCACGCTGCGCCGGGTGGCCCAGCAGGGCGACAGGGGCTTCTACCAAGGGGTAACGGCGGATGCCTTGGTGCGGTTGATGCAGCAACGGGGCGGATTGATTCGCCAGGCTGATTTGGATGGCTATCGCGCCCAGTTGGTGCGGCCCTTGACCAGCAGCTTTCGGGGCTATCCGGTGATCACCATGCCGCCCCCCAGTGGCGGTGGCGTGACCCTGCTGCAGCTGCTGCACATCCTGGAGCCCTTGGATTTGGAGGCCTCGGGGTTGAACAGTGCCGCCACGATTCATCGGATGGTGGAGGCGATGAACCTGGCCTATCGCGACCGCAACCGCTGGCTGGGGGATCCGGATCAGGTGGCGATCCCGATCCAGGGCCTGCTGAGTCGCAGCTATGCGAACCAGTTGCGCCAATCGATCGCAGCGGCCCGCCACCGACCTGCCGCGGAGCTGGAAGCTTCCAAAGTGGCCCTGCCGGAGGGCACCAACACCACCCATCTATCGGTGGTGGATCGCCAAGGCGGAATGGTGGCCACCACAACCACGCTCAACTTCGCCTACGGCAACGGGGTGAGCGTGCCTGGTGCGGGCTTTCTGCTCAACAATGAAATGGACGACTTCTCAGCCCAGCCGGGTTCTGCCAATGCCTATGGCTTGGTGCAGGGCACGGCCAATGCCATCGCCCCAGGGCGCCGGCCCCTCAGTTCGATGACCCCCACCCTGGTGTTCCGTGCCGATGGCATCCCCTGGTTTGCGACGGGGAGCCCGGGGGGAAGCCGGATCATCACCACCGTGTTGCAGGTGCTGCTCAACCGCATGGTGCACGGCTTGAACTTGGCCTCAGCTGTCGCGGCACCGAGGTTCCACAGCCAACTCTGGCCCGACCAGGTGTTGATCGAACAGGGCCTGAGCCCCGACACCATCAAGATGCTGGACGGCATGGGTCACAGCCTCGTCAAGGGGCCTGCCATGGGATCAGCAAATAGCGCCGAGTCCCTGCAAGGGCCCAGGGGCCTGCCGGCAGGAAGTTACGGCTATTCCGACCCCCGCCGCCGCGATGCCGGGGCGGCGGGGGAGTAGACGGCCTAGGCCGCAGCTTGGTTCGGCGCGGTGAGCATGTTGACGGCTGAAAAAGCTAAGCCGATGCCAAACAGCATGCCAATCGCCCAGATGCTGTCGCTGGGCCATTCGGCGATCAACATGCCCCCCAAGATGGCGGTGACCACCCCATCCACCAACACCAAGCCCCGGGCAGGCCCCTGGTTGGTGGCGGCGGCGGCCAATTCCATCACCCCTTCAAAGGCAAGCAGAAATCCCACAAACAAAGTGAGGCTCACTTCGCTGTCGATGGGGAAGGCCAAGACCCAGATGCCGCCACCCACGTAGAGCAAGCCGGAAAGAAGGCGGAAGATTTTGCCCTTGGTATCGGCTTCGCCGCTAAGCCGCAGCACTTGGGAGATGCCTGCCACCACAGCCACCGCTCCGATGGCGATGGTGAGCAGGGTTGCCGACACAAACGGCAGCACAATCGACAAGCCCGCCCCGGCGAACAGCAAAGCGGCGGTTAGCCAGCGCAGGGCTGGGGAGGCAGGAGCAGACAACAATCCAGTGCATCGAAGCTCCACCTTAGAGGTTTTGCAGTGGGGGCTTTATCTGCAAAGCCTCACGACAAATGTGGCAAAGGATCACGGTGGTTGCCGGAACGGTGCCCCCTCGCCAGAGTCATTACACGTTTCGATACGAACCAATGTTTGAGCTGCTTCCGCCGCTCAACGATCACAACCTCCCTTGGATGGATACCATCCATCCAATCGTTGTGCACTTTGTGATTGCCATGGGGCTGATCACGTTCGTTTTTGATTGCATTGGAATCTTTGCCAGGAAGCCAGCCCTGTTCGAAGTGAGCTTTTGGAATTTGCTGTTTGCGACGGCGGCAATTTTCGTGGCGATTATTTTTGGCCAAGTCGAAGCTGGCTTGGCCAATCCCTACGGAGCCTCTAGCGATATCCTCAATTTGCACAGCACGATTGGCTGGTCTTTGGCTGGAATTCTTTCGGCCATGTCGGCTTGGCGCTATGTGATTCGCAGCAAAGATCCCAAGCAATTGCCCTTGCCCTTTTTGGGGGCAGGTGGCTTGCTTAGCGCCCTGATTGTGGTCCAAGTCACCTTGGGAAATCAGTTGATTTGGGTGTACGGACTCCACACCGTGAAGGTGGTGGAAGCCATTCGAGCGGGCCTGGTCTGATGGGTCTTCATCTGATGAGTCTTCAATTCCTCCCCGGTCAATCGCCGATCCAGCAGCTTGCCCCTGAGCTGGGATCCAATGGCCTCCCCTACAGCCTGCCGATCCACCCCAATCTGGTGCACTTCACCATTGGGTTGTTTGTGATCGCGATTGCCTTTGATATTGCCGGTGCCCTTTATCCCCTGGAAAAGCGAGTCTTTCGCTTTCTGGCCCTGCCGGTGACCCGCCAGGGATTCCACGATGTGGGTTGGTACAACCTGCTGGCTTGCTGCGGCGTCACGTTTTTCACCGTGGCGGCAGGTTTTTTTGAGATGTTGTTGGCCGTCCCCTTGCCCGGGGTAACCAGCGCGATCGGCCTCCACAGCATGGAAACCATGCTGTGGCATGGGGTTGGGGGGGTGGTGATCCTGCTGGTGATTGTGGCCATGACCGTTTGGCGTGGCTACCAGCGCTTTCTTTGGCGCAAAGACATGGGTCGCCAGGTGCAGTGGCTCTATTTGTTGGTGGGCTTGGCCATGTTTCTGATCATTGGTTTGCATGGCACCCTGGGCGCTGAATTAGCAGGGGAGTTCGGTGTGCATATCGCTGCCGACCAGCTCTTGGCTGCCGGCGCTGACCTCAAGGTGGCCTTGCCATGACCAACGCCCCGCCATCCAGTGTCAAGTTGCCTGCCGTGGTGGGCTTGGCCCTCGCCGTTGGCGCTCTCATCGCCCTGAGTTGGTGGATGGGCCAGCAGGCCTACCACTGGCTGCCGGTGCAGGCGTCCACCGCAGCGCCCTTGGTTGATGGACTGTTCAGCTTTGAAACGGCCCTAGGCACCTTTGTCTTTGGCGGGGTTTCGGCGGTGATGCTTTGGGTGATCGTGATGCATCGCGCCGATAAGTACGACGAGAGCGATGCCGTGCCCATTGAGGGCAATACAAAGTTGGAGGTGATTTGGACCGTGATCCCCCTGGTCATTGTGATGGGGATTGCTGTCTATGCGATGCGGGTGGGAGAGACCCTGGGCTCAGTGGGTCCGATGGAGCACATCCATCTGGCCCAGCCCGCCGAAGACCAGGGGGGGTATCCCGGCGACCGGCTGCCAGCCGAGCAGATCGAGGTGGTTGCCAGGCAGTGGTCCTGGGAGTTCCGCTATCCCGGCGCCAAGGTTTCGTCTACTGAGCTACATCTGGCTGTTGATCAGCCGGTCACCTTCCGATTGGTATCTGAAGATGTGATCCATGGCTTTTATATCCCGGCCTTCCGCCTGAAGCAGGATGTGATCCCTGGACGGGCGATCAATTTCAACCTCACACCCACCCGGGAAGGTCGGTATCGTTTGCGGGATTCCCAGTTCAGCGGAACCTGGTTTGCAGCCAATCAAGCTGATGTGGTTGTGGAGAGTTTGGACACCTACCAGCAATGGCTCAAGCAGTCAGCTTCCCAGCCCCTCCAGGCGGGAATCAGTGACGCCGTACAGCAATACGAAGATCGCAAAAAATTGAAGAGTCCTGGCTGGGCAACGGTGGTGCCGGCACCTCCTCCCCAAGTCAATGTTCCCGGATCTAACACCCTGCCCCACGACGCCTGATCCCCATGACTTCCGCCAGCTTCCCCCCGAATTACGCCCACCCAGAAGAAGGCTCCTGGAGACGCTATTTCACGTTCAACACCGATGCCAAGGTGATTGGTATTCAGTACATCGTGCTGGCGTTTTTCTATTTCATGATTGGTGGCCTGCTGGCCATGATCATCCGGGGTGAATTGATCACGCCGGAGGCCGATTTGGTGGATCGCACCGTGTACAACGGCATTTACACGATGCACGGAACGATCATGTTGTTCCTCTTCATCTTCCCGGTGCTGAATGGGCTCAACAACCTGTTGATCCCCACCATGATTGGTGCTCCGGATATGGCGTTCCCACGGTTGAATGCCGTGGCGTTTTGGTTGGTGCCCATTTTTGGCACCCTGTTGATCGCCAGCTTCTTTGTGCCGGGGGGCCTGCCTATTCCGGTTGGTGGTCCTATCCGCCGGTGAGTATTCAGAACCCCCTCGGCCATTTCGTCAATGGCCAGGGTTTATGGCTCACGGCTGTGGCCCTCTCGGGGGTGTCGTCGATCATGGGCGCGGTGAATTTCGTCACCACGATCCTGCGCATGCGTGCCCCAGGCATGGGCTTCTTTCGCATGCCGATCTTCTGTTGGACAGCTTTGGCTGCCCAGAGCCTGCAGTTGATTGGCCTGCCTGCCCTCACCGGAGGGGCGGTGATGCTGTTGATGGATCTCACCTTTGGCACCAGTTTTTACGAGCCTGAAGGTGGTGGTGACCCGGTGCTCTACCAACACTTTTTCTGGTTCTATTCCCATCCGGCCGTCTATGTGATCATTCTGCCGGTCTTTGGCATTTTCTCAGAACTTTTCCCTGTCTATTCCCGCAAGCCATTGTTTGGCTATGTCTATGTGGCTGTCGCCTCCTTCCTGATTGTTGGCTTGGGTTTGGTTGTTTGGGTTCACCATATTTTTCCCAGTGGCGTAGCCCAGTGGATGCGCAACTTCTTCATGTTCAGCACCATGCTGATTGCGGTGCCAACCGGCGTGAAGGTGTTCGCTTGGCTTGGCACCATCTGGCGGGGCAAATTGAGGCTCACCACGCCGATGCTTTTCTGTCTTGGCGGCTTGTTTAATTTTGTTTTTGCCGGCGTCACTGGCATCATGTTGGCCACCGTGCCTGTTGATATTCACGTCAGTAACACCTATTTTGTGGTTGGCCACTTCCACTATGTGATCTACGGGGCCGCCGTGATGGGCATCTTTGCAGCCATCTACCACTGGTTCCCCAAGTTCACGGGCCGGATGCCCTACGAGGGCTTGGGCAAGGTGCACTTCCTCCTCACCTTTGTGGGTGCCAACCTCAACTTCCTGCCCATGCACCCCTTGGGGTTGATGGGCATGCCCAGGCGCGTCTCCTCCTATGACCCGGAATTTGCCTTCTGGAATGTGCTCGCCAGTTTGGGGGCCTTTTTGCTCGGGGTTTCGATCATCCCCTATTTGCTCAACATGCTGAGTTCCTGGGTGCGGGGCGAGAAAGCCCCCGCCAACCCGTGGAATGCCATTGGCTTGGAGTGGCTGTTGCCTTCACCTCCCGCCGAGGACAACTTTGGTGAGAATGTCCCCACGGTGATTGCCCGTCCCTATGGCTATGGAACCGGCCTGCCCCTGGTGGAAAACCAGCAGTCCTATGAGCAAGCCCTGCAGGAGGCCTGATCCATGACCCTCTCCAATCCCCCCAGTCAAGAGCACGGCCATCAGAGCCACAATCTCACCGGCTTCATCATTTTCCTTTGCTCGGAAAGTGTCATCTTTTTGGCATTTTTTAGCGGCTATGCCCTACTCAAAACCTCGGCGCTTAATTGGCTGCCGGCGGGAGTTGAAGGGCTAGAGGTTCATGCGCCCCTGATCAATACCATTGTGCTGGTTTCTAGCAGCGGCACCATCTATTTGGCTGAGCGCTTTAAGGCCAAAGAGAATATGGCCCTCTTCCGGGGGTTTTGGCTGTTGAGTATGGCCATGGGTGCCTACTTCCTCTATGGCCAATATGTGGAATGGAGTGGCCTGCAGTTTGGCTTCACCTCAGGCACCTTTGGGGGCACCTTCTACCTCCTCACCGGCTTCCACGGTCTGCATGTGGCGACCGGTATTGGGCTCATGGGATTGATGTTGGTGAAGTCCTTTATTCCTGGCAATTACGTCGGTGGGGAGCAGGGCGTCGAGGCCACCTCCCTGTTCTGGCACTTCGTGGATGTGATCTGGATCATCCTGTTCCTGCTGATTTATGTCTGGCAATAACTGGAGGCCTATCACCATGCATCACCCCACGATTTCAGGAGCTCAACGATGATCATTGATGACATCACCTACGACATCATTGTGGTGGGAACGGGGGCCGCTGGGGGCACCTTGGCTGGCGACCTGGCCGGCTCCGGCCTCAAGGTGCTTGTGCTCGAGCGGGGGGTCCAGCTCCCCATCGAAGAGCAAAACGTGGCCGACGTGGGTCTGTTCCGCAAGGACCGTTACCACCCCAAAGAACAGTGGTTTGGCACGGACGGTGATCCGTTCTCCCCCCAGACCCTGTACGCCCTTGGCGGCAATACCAAGATCTGGGGCGGCGTGCTGGAACGCATGCGCGAACAAGAGTTCGAAGGCCTTGCCCTGCAGGAGGCCCATGCTCCTGCCTGGGGATTGGGTTATGGGGAGATGGCCCCTTGGTATACCCAGGCCGAGGATCGCTATCGCGTCCATGGACGCTCTGGTGTTGATCCCACCGAGCCCAACCGCCAGGGGGACTATGGCCTGGCTCCCAAGCCGATTGAGCCCTTCATGGAGGAGCTTCGCTTGGCTCTGCAACGCCATGGCACCCATCCCTACGACCTCCCCTTGAGCTGGTCGCAATCGCCGGTGGATCCCTCGGGCGATGCTGAATTGTTTGGTGTTGATCGGGCCCTCGAGCCCAAGGGCACCATCACGGTCCGCACCGGCACTGAGGTGACCCGGCTGCATGTCAACCCATCCGGCACCGAGGTGCGCGGCGTGGAAGCCAACGTGGCCGGTCAAAACTGGCTGTTTATGGCCCACCACGTGGTGCTGGCCGCCGGGGCCATCAACACGGCTGCAATTCTGCTGCGTTCAGCCACCGATCACCATCCCCGGGGTTTGTCCAATGGTTCCGATCAGGTGGGCCGCAACCTGATGAATCCCCAGCTCACCTCGATCTTGCAGTTGGCGGCCGAGCCCAATTCCGGC
>CAMDSS010000099.1 GCA_945907085.1 Cyanobium sp. NIES-981
GTAAAGGTCGCTCACCTTCTTATCGCCGTCGGCCAGGATCGGGTAGTCGACCGTGGTGCCCTGGGTTTCGTTGATGTCGGGGATCCAGCCCTGATGGCTTTCAGCCGTATCCACACTCAGGGCCAGGGTTTTGACATTGCGCTTGTCCCACTCGCTGCGCAGCTTGGCGACCTCACCCAACTCGGTCGTGCAGACCGGCGTGAAATCGGCGGGGTGGGAAAACAGCACAACCCAGCTATCACCAGCGAAGTCGTAGAGGTTGATCGGCCCCAGCTGGGAGTCCTGGATGAAATCGGGGACCGTATCGCCGAGAAGCAGGGTCATGGGGGCTCAGGTTAAAAAAGCAATCCTGAAGGCAACCCAGACCCAAAGAGGTGTTTTCGACCACATCGGCCCAGCCCGATCTGGCATGGGGCTAGGCAGAATGGATTCATGGTGCCGAACGCAGCTACCGCAGAGATCGAGCAACGTCTCCAGCAGATGGCAGCTGAGATCCAGCTGCAGATCCCTGGTGCAGAGGTGCGGCTGTTTGGTTCCAGGGCACGCGGGGAGGCCACCCCTGATTCCGATATCGATCTGTTGATCACCGCGAGCGACGACTGGCTAGCCGCCCACGACCGCTTACAAGTGCTTGCATCACTGTGGCGTTCTCTGGCTCACCACAGGATTCCGGTTGATTTGTTGCTGTATTCCCAAAGCCAGGTAGCCCAGAAACGCAGCTGGAGCACCCATGTGATCGCTCGGGCGTTGCAAGAGGGTCGGGTGATCAATGGCTAGCCCTGAGGTAGACAACTACCTCCGCATCGCCACGCGCGATTGGATCGCAGCGGAGGTTCTCATTCATCCAAAGGTGGCCCAGGAAAACTGGGGTTTCCAGCTGCAACAGGCCATTGAAAAGACCCTTAAGGCTTGGCTTCTTCTCAAGAATGAGCAGCCTCCCCTCACCCACAACCTCACCGTTCTCTTCCAGCTACTGGCCGACCTTGGCGAAAACGTTGATCGCTATCTACCCCTAGAAATCTTCTCTGCCTATGCCGTGCAGTTTCGGTATGACGATGCTGGTGATCTACCACCACTGGATCAATCCCATTGGCAGCAAGAAGTTCACCAGCTCATGGCCCATGTCAAGTCCCAAGGCGGTTAGGGGTCCCGCAAGGCTCGGCTGGCGCTGAACAGCAAATAGGTCAATTGGCGCTCAGCGCTGGCCGAGCAACTCCTCCCAGGTGATCGGGCCACTGGACTTAGCCGCTAGGGGCTTGGCGGCCAGGGAGCAACTCGGGAAACTGGGCTTGGTGGAACTGGCAAGGGCTTGACGCTGGCGCAGCACAAAAAAAGGAAAACGAAACGACATGACAACAGTGAGAACTATGAAAACGCACCGCAGAGACAGCAAACCCTTGCGGGAAAGATTCTGAGGAGATTGGGCCTACCGCAGGTCTTGACGCGCAGGGCGTGCGGATTTTGGCCTAACAACCAAATAGTAGCTGTATTCCAGAAAACGATGGGGGCAGGGGGACTTGAACCCCCACAGCCTTGCGGCCTGCGGATTTTAAGTCCGCTGCGTCTACCAATTTCGCCATGCCCCCTGGCCAAGGCATCCTAAATTCGAACCATCCGTGACGTTGTCAGCCGTGCCCCTGCCTGGGTTCCTGAATTCGATCAGCCAGGAAACCCTGCTGGTACTAGCCGCCTACGTGGTTCTCGGTGGCACTTACCTGGTGGCGGTGCCCCTGGCCCTCTACGCCTGGATGGTCAAGCGCTGGACCGTGATGGGCAAACTCGAACGCCTGGGGGTCTACGGGCTGGTTTTCCTGTTTTTCCCTGGACTGATCCTGTTTGCCCCGTTCATCAACCTGCGCATGGCCGGCCATAGCGAGGTCACCTAGGTGAACCGCGCCCAGGCCATCCTGCTCGGGGTGGGCGTCTTTGCCCTCGGAGGCATTGGCTACGCCCTGTTCCAAGCCAATGGGCTGGAAGGCTTCTCTGCGGGCATCGCCACCTCAGCGGTGCTCACGGTGCTGGTGCTGGGCTGGACCAGCAGCTACCTGTTCCGGGCCCTCACCGGCAACATGACCTACATGCAGCAGCGGCGCACCTACCGCGAGGCCTACGACACCCTCACCAACGAACAGCTGCAGGCCAAATTCGATGCCCTCAGCCCCGAAGAGCAGGAGCGGCTCCTGAGGGAAACGGGCCAGCTCGAGGCAGACACCTCGGCCAACCCAGAGAGCGCCGCATAGGCTCACCTCTTCGCGAGCCCCAATGAGCGCTGTGTCTGCCGTTGCCACCCCGATTCAGCAGCGCTTCAGCGATCTGCGCCAGCAAGGCCGCTGCGCCCTGATGCCATTCCTGATGGCCGGCGATCCGGACCTGGCCACCACCCGCGCCACCTTGCTCGCCCTCCAGGCCCATGGGGCCGACATGGTGGAGCTCGGCATTCCCTACAGCGATCCCTTGGCGGATGGTCCGGTGATCCAGGCCGCCGCAAGCCGCGCCCTCGCCGCCGCCACCACCCCCGCAAAGGTGCTGGAGATGCTCACCAGCCTCAAAGGCGAGCTCACCATGCCGGTGGTGCTGTTCACCTACAGCAACCCCCTGCTCAACCGGGGCATGGACACCTTCTGCCGCGATGCCGCCGCGGCCGGCGCCGCCGGATTGGTGGTGCCCGACCTCCCCTTGGAGGAAGGCGAAAAGCTCTCCCAGATCGCCGCAAGCCATGGGCTGGATCTGGTGCTGCTGGTGGCTCCCACCACCCCATCCGAACGCATGGCCCGGATTCATGCCGCCAGCCGCGGCTTCACCTACCTCGTGAGTGTGACCGGCGTCACCGGGGTGCGCACCAACCTGGATACCCGGGTGGGAGCCCTGGTGGGCCAGCTCAAGGGCCAAGGCACCACACCGGTGGCCGTGGGTTTTGGCATTTCCGGCCCCGAGCAAGCCAGGCAAGTGCGCGACTGGGGGGCCGATGGCGCCATCGTGGGCAGCGCCCTGGTGAAGGTGATGGCCGCCGCCCATGCCAGCGGTGGTAATCCAGACGCGGTGGCCTCGGCCGCCGGCCATTTCTGCGCCGACCTGCGCAAGGGTTTGGATCTCTAGGGCCACCCCCCAACCCATGCTGTTTTCTGCCGCTTGCGAGCGCAACAAAGAAGCCATCCTGGCCGTTCTGCAGGACTGGCTGCCGCCAGGCGCCCAGGTGCTGGAGGTGGGGTCTGGCAGCGGTCAACACGCCGTGTTTTTTGCCCAATCCATGGCCGGATTGGTTTGGCAAACCAGTGAGCTGAGCGCCAATCTGGCGGGCCTCGGCGAGCGCATTGCCCTGGAGGGGGGCTCTGGCCTAGCCCCGGGCTCCCAAATCCTGATGCCGATCGCGCTGGATGTCAGCGCACCAGGCGATTGGCCCGATCAACGCTTTGATGCGGTGTTCACCGCCAACACCACCCACATCATGCCGGCGTCATCCGTGCCGGATCTGCTCGCAGGTGCCGCTGGAGTGCTGGTCCCAGGCGGGCTCCTGCTGCTTTATGGCCCCTTCAGCGACCACGGCATCCCCACGGCAGCCAGCAACCTTGACTTTGACCTGCACCTGCGCAGCCTCGATCCAGCCATGGGGGTGCGCGATGCGGTGACCATCAGCGAACAGGCCCAGGGCCTGGGGCTCAGTCCTGTGGCCGATGTGGGAATGCCAGCCAACAACCGCACCCTGGTCTTTCGCCGCAACGCCTAGACCGCAATTCCTAGGCACCATGCAGGATCTCTGCAATGCCAAAGAACAGCCGCCGCAGCGCCTCCGCCAAATCAGCCCCATCCAGCAAGCCGTAGCTCAAGCGCAACACCAAGCCATGGCTATCGCCATGGAGTCCAAAGCTGGCCCCACTCACCGCCGCCACCCGGTGCTCCAAGACCAAGCGACGCATCAAGGTGTCGGCATCGAGCTGCCCTTGCCCTGGGGTGATTTGCAGGAGGGCGTAAAACGCCCCATCCGGTTCGGCGAGTAAGCGCACCGGCAGACCCTTGACCTGGTGCTCCGCCACGGCTGCCAGCAGTTGCCGGCGGCGGTCGGCCAATGCCCGAACCCTTGGCGCCACCCAGGCCGGGCCCGCCTGCAAAGCCGCCACCGCCGCCCGCTGAATCGGCAGCGGCGGACAAATCAACACCGTGTCCTGCACCTTGGCCAAGGCCGCCGTGAGCTGCTCGGGGGCGGCCATGTAGCCAACCCGCCAGCCGGCCATGCCATAGGCCTTGGATAGGGAATGGAGCGAGATGGTGTGGGCACTGCTGCCGGGAGCCGATCCCGGGCTCCAATGGGGCTCATCGCCATACACAAAAGCGCCATAGGCCTCATCGCTGATGTGAAACAACCCCCTGCGCGCACACAGGGCATTAATCCCTGCCAGCACCCGCTGGGGGATCACCACCCCACTGGGATTGTTGGGCGACACGGTGACGATGGCCCGGGTGCGGGGCGTGATCGCTGCCTCTAAGCGCTCCAGATCGGGAATCAAACCCGCATCCACGGGCACCGGCAGGCCACCCGCCAGCTGGATCGCCATCACGTGGTTGAAGTAGTAGGGCAGCGGCAGGATCACCTCAGCGGCTTCGGCTGCTCCAGCCCCACAGATCACCTGGGCCATCGCCGAGAAGGCCATGTTGCTGCCGGCCGTGACCCACAACCTGGAGCCCGCCAAATCGAGATGGTGGTGCGTGCGGAGATGGCGCTGGATGGCTTCCAGCAAAGGGGGTTCCCCTTGCACAGCTCCATAGCGATGCAGGCCCGGATCAGGGTCTTGGAGCGCCTCCGACAGGGCGCTCACCACCCCTTCAGGCGGACTCCAGCCCACCATGCCCTGGGCCAGGGAGAGGGTTCCAGGAGTGGCCCGCACCCAGCCACCCAGCTCGGCAATCACAGGCTTCAGCACCCGATCCAAGGAGCTCGCGGCCTGGGGAACTGGCCCAGGGATCTCCATCATTGGGCCCGGCTCAAACCCCGAATTTCTCGGTGGTCTTGGCCTTGCAGATCACCTTGGCCGAATCGATGCTTTGCTTCAGTTTCATCTGTTGCACCACGCAATCGCAGGTGAAGGGCTCCATGCCAACCGGGGCCGGCTTACCGGAATCAACCACCTCCTTGCTCACGGCCTGCAGGCAATACTTGCGGACCATTTGATCCATCATGTTGTCGCCGGCATGGGCCCCCATGGGGGCTCCAGCCACCAAGGCCATCGAGACAAGCAGCATCGAACGGAATCCCAAAACCAACAGCCCACTTCCCCCCTTCTACCAGGCTTGGGCGCCGAAACCCAGGCCCTAGGTTCACCCTTGTGTGCAGGCCTACAGGCCGATTGGAGTCCATGGCCAAGTTCGTTCTTTGGGGCACCTACTGCGAGAACGCCCTCGAAAAACGCGCCCCCTTTCGCGAAGCCCATCTGGCGGGGCTCCAGGCCCTCAAAGAGGCAGGCACCTTGGTAACCCTGGGGCCCACGGAGGGGAGCACCCACGTGTTTGGCATCTTCGAGGCCGAGGATCAAGCGGCGGTGGAAGCCCTGGTGAAAGGCGATATCTATTGGCGCGAGGGCATCTGGACCGCCGTGGCGGTCTACCCCTGGATCCAGGCCTTCTAGGCCTTCGGCCATCCCGCCTGGGCCTGGGCCCAGACATAGGCGGCCACAGCCTCCGCACCGCCATCCCCCAGCACCGCTGCATAGCCCGACATCTGGCCGCGGCCTTGCGCCGCAATGGTGGCGATTGCCCCGGGGCTGGTGATCCCGTTGGCCTCAAGCGCTTCCAACTTCAGGGTTTTGCTGCGGCGCAGGATGTTGCCCCCGTTCACGTGGCAACCGGCGCAGTGGTTCTGGAACAACTGCACGCCCGAGAGCTCGTCCGCCCAGGCTGCCCGGGGCCAAAACACCAGCACCACCAGGGCCAACACCACCAACGGCATCAACAAAAACCGTGTAACCAACTTGGGCACCTGGTGGAGCGGGCGAAGGGAGTGTCCAGTTTGCTGGTGCGGGCGCTAAACAGGGAGCCTTCGCCGCTGAGCCAGTTCTGGCTGCTTCCTCGCCCATCCGGTTGTTGCACAGCGCCGATTGGCAAATCGGCAAGCCCTATGCCCGGGTGCTGGATCCGGATAAGCGGGCCCGGCTGCGCCAGGTGCGCCTCGAAGCGATTGGTCGGCTGGCCGACCACGCCCGCCAGCAGGCGGTGCAGTTGGTGGTGGTGGCTGGGGATTTGTTTGATTCCCCCACCCCCAGCAGCTCGGATGTGAGCAGCGTCTGCGCTGCCATTGGCGCCATCCCCTGCCCCGTGCTGGTGATTCCCGGCAACCACGACCATGGGGCCCCAGGCACGGTGTGGCACAGCTCCTTTTTCCAAGCGGAACAAGGCCGCCGCGCCCCCAACCTGCAGGTGCTGCTCGAGCGCAAGGTTGTGGAGCTGGATTCCCTCGTGGTGCTGCCCTGCCCCCTGCTCCGGCGCAGCGACAGTGTGGATCCCTGCAACTGGCTCAACCAAGTGGATTGGGATGGGTTGCCCGCTGACAAACCCCGGCTCGTGATCGCCCACGGATCCGTACAGGGTTTTGGTGCCGAGGATCTCGATGCCCCCGCCAGCGCCAACAACCGCCTGCACCTCGATGGCGCCTGGCTCGACGCCGTCGACTACATCGCCCTGGGCGATTGGCATGGCCTCAAGCAGGTGTCGGCCAAGGCTTGGTACAGCGGCACCCTGGAGCCCGACCGCTTCCCCCGGTCGCCCGACTACCAAGCCGGCCAGGTGCTGCAAGTCGAGCTGCGCCGCGGTGAGCCCCCCCAGCTCCAGCCCCTAGCCACCGGCGGCCTGGGCTGGCATCCCCTGCGCTTCAGCTTCCAGGCCGACAGCGATCTCGAGCGACTGGAGGAGCAACTGGAGGGGCTGCTGGGCGGCCGCACCGGTGCCGACCTGCTGCTGCTCGAGGTTTCGGGCAGTTTGAGCCTGGCGGGCCACCGGTCCTACGAAGGGCTCCTGGAACGGCTGGAGGCCCAGCTGTTGCGGCTCAAG
>CAMDSS010000100.1 GCA_945907085.1 Cyanobium sp. NIES-981
CTGGCCAAGATCCCCCTCGAGCGTTTCAACGCCTTACTGGGCCCGATCTACGGACTCACGGTGGTCAGCCTGTTGGCCGTTCGCTTGATCGGCACTTCAGCCCTCGGTGCCCAGCGCTGGATCAGCATCGCCGGCTTCCATGTGCAGCCCTCGGAATTCGCCAAGCTGGCTGCGATCCTGCTGCTGGCAGGCGTGCTCTCCCGGTTTCCCATTGAGCGGCCCGTGGATCTGGTCAGGCCGATAGCCCTGATTGGACTGCCCTGGGTGCTCGTGTTCATCCAGCCCGACCTCGGCACCTCCTTGGTATTCGGCGCCCTGCTGCTGGTGATGCTCTTTTGGGCGGGCATGCCCTTGAGCTGGCTGGTGCTGCTGCTCTCGCCACTGATCACGGCGGTCATGGCGGGCACCGTGCCCTGGATCCTGGTGGGCTGGATCCCCCTGATGGCCTATTTGGCCTGGCGATCCCTGCCCTGGAAGCGAACAGCCCTCGCCGTAGTGGTGGCGATCCAGGGGCTCTTCTCCCTGCTCACCCCATTCCTGTGGATGCATGGATTAAAGGAGTACCAGCGCGATCGGCTGGTGGTGTTTCTCGATCCCGCCAAGGACCCCCTCGGGATTGGCTATCACCTCATTCAAAGCAAGATCGGTATTGGCTCCGGCCAACTCTTCGGCACGGGCCTGCTCCACGGCAACCTCACAAAACTGCAATTCATCCCTGAACAGCACACCGATTTCATCTTCAGTGCCATGGGAGAGGAGCTGGGGTTTCTGGGCTGTGTGCTCCTCATTGCTGCCTACGTCCTGTTGATGTGGCGCCTGCTCCAAATCGCTGGCAAAGCCCGTAGCGATTTCGAATCCTTGGTGGTGATTGGCGTGGCCGGCATGTTGATGTTTCAGGTGGTCATCAACATTGCGATGACGATTGGCCTGGGCCCAGTGAAAGGCCTCCCCCTGCCCTGGATGAGCTACGGCCGTTCCGCCATGCTCCTCAACTTCATGGCGGTGGGCCTGTGTGCCTCGGTGGCGCGGCGGGGCCAACCCACCAAATCGCCATGGTGAGATCTGCTCCTAGCCCCGGCACCAGCCTGAATTGTCTTCGCCAACTGCTGGCCGAAGGGGTGCCCTTGGGAGTGGGCAATGAAGACAGCGTGCGGCGCCAATGGTGGGCAGCCCTGGCCACCCTGCAAGACGACCTCCTGCTGAGCCAGCCCTCCCTCGAGGGGATTTGGCTGGCCGCCCCGTTGCCCGCCCTCTACGAACCAGGCCTCCTCCACCAGCTGCAGGGATGGGTCTGGGCCCCTTCGGAATTAGACGATCTGTTGCCGGCAGCCTCGAGCCTGCTGCCTGGAAACCGGGGGCCCTCAGCCAACGCCCTACCCAGCGGCGGGTTCCAGCGCCTTGCCCTGGCAGAAGAGGACGGAACCGATCCCCTGCTGCTGGTGATCACGCCCAGTGTCCAAGCTGCCCTTTGCCTGGACGGACCGCCCCAGGCCCGGCGCTTGGTGGTGCGCTTCGACCCCCAGGTGCTCTCGGCGGCCCTGAGCCTGATCAACGAACGGTTGCAATCCAGCGATCCAGGGGCGGCCCAAGCCCTGCGCACGGCCCTCCAAGGGCTCGGCTCCCTCCGCAGCGACGAACAATTGGTGTTGCGCTTTTGGCCCCGGATGGCCGAACGCCTGGCCGCCATTGCTCCCAGCGTGACCTTGCAGCCGCTTGTCCATGGCGGCCATGAAGCAGCGGCCAAACCCTTCTCTTCCAAAGCGATCAGCAGTGAGCTGGCCCTGCTGGAAGCCCTCACCCACGAGGTGCGCACCCCCCTGGCGACGATCCGCACCCTGATCCGCTCGTTGCTGAAGCGCGGCGATCTACCCGCCATTGCCCGCCAGCGGCTCGAGCAAATCGATGGCGAATGCAGTGAGCAAATTGATCGCTTTGGCCTGATCTTTTTGGCCGCCGAGCTCCAGCGCCAACCCGGCAGTGAAGAGCCCCTGGAACGCGATGCTCTGGCCCGCACTGATCTGAGCGAACTGCTCAGGCAACTGGAGGCGCTCTGGCAACGGCAGCTGGCCCGGCGGGATCTCGTGCTGGAGCTGCAGATTGAAGCCGGCCTGCCGCCGGTGCTCAGCGATCCAGCCCGGCTCGAAACCATGCTGGGTGGCCTGATTGATCGCTTCAGCCGCAGCCTGCCCTCCGGCAGCACCGTGCGCCTGGCCCTGCAACCCGCTGGCACCAAGCTCAAACTGCACCTGAGCCACGACCTCAGTCCAGAGCTCAGTCCAGCCCCCAGTCCAGAGCCCAGGGGTGAGGCTGCCCATCAAAGCGATCCTGGCCATCACCGGGAATTGGTGGGACCCGTTCTGAGCTGGAATCCCGCCACCGGCAGCCTGCAGCTCAGCCGCCAGGCCACCCAACGGTTGTTCGAACGGCTCGGCGGAAGACTCACCGAACGCAACGGCAGCGGCCTCACCGTTTTCTTCCCTGTTTGTTGAGCCGGGAGGCGAGCCTCTTTGTTGACTGGTGTGAAGACTGGGGCGGCAGGTCGATTCAGGCCAAAACAGCGGTGCTAGCTTCCGGCTGTAACGATCCAAAGCCATGGCAGCTACTGCGCTGAGCGGTCAACTCCCGAAGTACATCGGCAGCACAGGCGGCCTGCTGAACTCGGCTGAAACCGAAGAGAAATACGCCATCACCTGGTCGAGCCCCACCGAGCAGGTGTTTGAGCTCCCCACCGGCGGTGCCGCCCACATGAATGAGGGCGAAAACCTCATGTATTTCTCCCGCAAGGAGCAGTGCCTGGCGCTCGGCACCCAGCTGCGCACCAAGTTCAAGCCCCGGATCGAGGACTACAAGATCTACCGGATTTTCCCCGGTGGCGACACCGAATTCCTCCATCCCAAAGATGGCGTGTTCTCTGAAAGAGTGAACGAAGGCCGTCCGATGGTGGGCCACAACCCCCGCCGCATTGGCGCCAACCCCAATCCAGCCAACTTGAAGTTCACCGGCAAGAACACCTTCGACGCCTGATCGAAGCTTCTTTGTGAACCCCTGCTGACCAGTCAGCACCTATAAAGGCGGGGCCCGGAGCCCCGTTTTTTTTGCCCTCCGGTAGCCCCATGCCCAGCCTCGAGCACGATGGCTTAGCCAAGCAGGTCTTCCTCGACCAGGTGGCTGCTGGCAAAACCTTCATCCCCCTGTGGAAATGCTGGCCCGCTGACCTGGAAACCCCCCTCACCACCTGGTTGAAGGTGGGATCGACCAGCAGCCATGGGGCCCTGCTCGAATCGGTGGAGGGCGGCGAACGGATCGGCCGCTGGAGCTTTGTGGTGAGCGACCCCCTCTGGACCCTCACAAGCCGGGGGGACCAGAGCCTGCGCCAGTGGCGCGATGGCCGCCAGGAGCACCTGGGTGGCAACCCCTTTGAGCTGGTGCAGCAATGCCTAGCGCCCCTCTCCAGTTCCTCGGTGCCTGGCCTGCCCCCGGTGGGCCAGCTGTTTGGCTTCTGGGGCTACGAATTGATCCGCTGGATTGAACCCAGCGTGCCCGTGCATCCCTGTCCGGAAGGGGCCCCCGCCGATGGCTGCTGGATGCTGGCCGACAGCTTGCTGGTCTTTGACCAGGTCAAGCGCCAAATCACCGCGGTGGCCTATGCCGATCTCAGTGGCGACAACAACGCTGGGACCCTGGACCCGGACGCCGCCTATGCCGCCGCGGCCGCCCGGATCGGGGACCTCGAAGCGCGCATGCACCAGCCCCTGCCGGCGGGGGTCACACCCCTGCCATGGCAAGACAAACCGGCCACCGACGTCCAGGCCCAAAGCAACCGGGGCCAGGCGGATTTTGAGCAGGCCGTGGTCACCGCCCGCGACCACATCGCTGCAGGGGATGTGTTCCAGCTGGTGTTGAGCCAACGGCTCGAAACCACCATTGCGAGGGATCCCTTTGAGCTCTACCGGAGCCTGCGGATGGTGAACCCCTCGCCCTACATGGCGTTCTTCAACTTCGGAGGCTGGCACCTGATTGGATCCAGCCCAGAGGTGATGGTGAAAGCCGAGCCTGCAGGCGATGGCAGCGGCAGGGTGAAAGCCTCCCTGCGGCCCATTGCCGGCACCAGGCCCCGCGGCCTTACGGAAGCCGAAGACCTGGAGCTGGAAGCTGATCTCTTGGCAGATCCCAAGGAACGGGCCGAGCACGTGATGCTGGTAGACCTGGGCCGCAACGATCTCGGTCGGGTCTGCCAGCCTGGCAGCGTCAAGGTGGGCGAGCTGATGGTGATCGAGCGCTACTCCCATGTGATGCACATCGTGAGCCAGGTCGAGGGCCTGCTCGCCCAAGGGAAAACCATCTGGGACCTGCTGATGGCCTCCTTCCCCGCAGGCACCGTCAGCGGGGCGCCAAAAATCCGCGCCATGCAATTGATTCACGCCCTAGAGCCCGATGCCCGGGGTCCCTATTCCGGGGTTTACGGCGCCGTGGATCTAGCTGGTGCCCTCAACACCGCCATCACGATCCGCACCATGGTGGTACTCCCCAACCCCTCCGGCGGTTGGCGGGTTCAGGTGCAGGCCGGTGCCGGGGTGGTGGCCGATTCCAAACCCGAAGCGGAATACGAAGAAACCCTCAACAAAGCCAGGGGCATGTTGAAGGCACTGGCTTGCCTGCAATGAGGATGGCCCCATGACAGCACCAAGGCTCCTCAAAGGGTTTGAAATCGAGCTCTACACCGGCAAACCCGACGGCACCGTGGTGGGGTGCTCGGCCGAAGCGGCCGGCGCCCTCAACGGATTCGTGACCGAGCCCGACCACCGCAACCTCGAGTACATCACCCCGCCGGAAGCGAGCTACGCCACCCAGCTGGAGCTCCTGCTGGAACCCCGCCGCCGGCTGCGCACCTGGCTGTCCGACAAGGGCCTCACCCTGCTGCCAGGCAGCACCTTGAGCCTTGGCGATAGCCACCGGTTTGAGCGTTCCAATCCCGACCACCCGTATCACGACTACATCGAAGCCACCTATGGCACCCGGGTGGTGACGGCCAGCGTCCACATCAACCTGGGGGTGACCGCCATGGACGCCCTGTTCAGCGGGCTGCGGCTGCTCCGCTGTGAGGCCTCCCTCCTCCTGGCCCTTAGCGCCAGCTCCCCCTTCCTCGATGGGGTTGTCACCGGCGCCGATTCCCAACGCTGGCTGCAATTCCCTCTGACCCCAACCCACGTCCCCCTGTTTCGGGACCACGACCACTACATCCATTGGATGGTGCAGCAACTGGCGGCCGGCACGATGCAGAACGTGCGCCATCTCTGGACCTCGGTGCGTCCCAATGGCGATGACCGCCCCCATGACCTCAATCGCCTGGAGATTCGGATTTGCGATCTGGTGAGCGATCCGCTCTTGCTCCTGGCGATCACCGCCTTCACCGAGCTCCGGTTGCACCAGCTCTGGCTCGATCCCAAGCACCACGATCCGCTCAAAGCCAGCAGCCTCGACCTCGAGCGCCTGGCCGATCTGGCCGATGCCAACGACCGAGCGGCCGCCCAAACCAGCCTGAATGCCACCCTGCGCCACTGGCGAGATGGCCAACCCATCGAGGCGCGCCAATGGATCCAGCAGCAACTCGATGAGCTCGCTCCCCTGGCGGCAGAACTGGAGCTGACCCCCTGGCTTGAACCCCTGCACGCCGTGCTCGAACGCGGCAATCAAGCGATGCGCTGGCTGCAGCGCCATGGATCTGGCGAATCCATCAGCGCCATCCTCGGCACCGAAATCGAAGCTATGGCCCAGCAGGAGCTCGCAATCCTCGGCAGTGCTTCGAAACACACAGACAGCCTTTCAGGCCCTTTGGGATGATCGGGCATCCCAGCCCTGGCCCCAAGGCCCCGATGCGGCAGCAGCCCATGCCCCCTTTTGCCCCTCGCGATGCCGAGCCCTCCCAACGGGTCATCCGTTTGCTGGGTGAGCGGCTGGAGTTGGTGGAAGACCTGTGGCAAACGGTTTTGCGCAGCGAATGTCCCCCAGGCCAGGCGGAGAGGCTGCTGCGGCTCAAACAACTGAGCGAACCAACCCCAGCAGAAACCGGGAACTCCGACGGACCCACCGGGGAGACTTCGGCTTCAAACGATCCCAACGCCGCCATCGTTCAGCTGATCCGGGACATGGATCTGGCTGAGGCCATTACCGCCGCCAGGGCATTCTCCCTCTATTTCCAGCTGGTCAACATTCTCGAGCAGCACATCGAGGAAGACAGCTACCTCGACAGCCTCAAAGCCCACCAAGAGCCCGTTGTCAGCGATCCGTTCCTGCCGCCCTTGGCCAGCCAGAACGAACCGGCCACGTTTCGCCAGCTGTTTGAGCGCCTCCGCGGCCTAAATGTGCCGCCCGCCCAGCTGGAAAACCTGCTGCGCGATTTGGATCTGCGGCTGGTGTTTACGGCCCACCCCACCGAAATCGTGCGCCACACGGTGCGCCACAAGCAGCGGCGCGTGGCGGCCTTGATCCAGAAGCTGGAGCAGGGCGATCAGCTCAACAAGCTCGAGCGCCACAGCTTGCGCCTTCAGCTGGAAGAGGAAATCCGCCTGTGGTGGCGCACCAGTGAATTGCACCAGTTCAAACCCACCGTGCTGGATGAGGTGGATTACGCCCTGCACTACTTCCAGCAGGTGCTGTTTGATGCCATGCCCCAGTTGCGGCAGCGGATTCGTTCAGCCCTGAGTTCGAGCTATCCGGATGTGGAGCCCCCGCGGGATGCCTTCTGCACCTTCGGCTCCTGGGTGGGCTCCGACCGCGATGGCAACCCGTCTGTCACGCCCCAGATCACCTGGCGCACGGCCTGCTATCAGCGCCAGCTGATGCTCGAGCTCTACATCAAATCCGTCGACGACCTCCGCGACCAGCTCAGCATTTCGATGCAGTGGAGCCAGGTGAGCCCGGCCCTGCTCGAGTC